>CANCGR010000008.1 GCA_947377625.1 Gammaproteobacteria bacterium
GAGACCGATGGTGCGGCCTACAATGTCAGGGTATTGCGCAATCGTTGCTTCAATTCCGCCACCGGTGCGCTCAGCTTCCAGCCGCTGCTGGGTGGCCCGGTGTATTTCGTGCGCAATGTGGTGTACCAGGCGGTGGGTGGCATTCTCAAGGCCCAGGCCAATCCGTCCGGCATCCTGCATTACAACAACACCTATATCGGCGAGCTCTATCAGCTTACGCCAGTATCGAATATGCACTACCGCAACAACCTGATACTCGGCACCGGGCGCCGCCCGGCGTTACTGGAAATGAATTCGTTTACCAACTACAGCAGCTCCGACTACAACGGCTTTATGCCCAATCCCAACGAACCTGTATCTTTCATCTGGCACACGCCCGATTTCAGCAAGCGCAGCGAGATCACTGGCCCGCGTGTTGTACGCTCTTTCAAATCGTTGAAGGAGTACAGCGCCGCCACCGGCCAGGACCAGCACAGTATTCTGCTCGACTACAGCATCTTTCAACATGCCGCCATGCCGGCGCTGGATCAGGCTACTCATGTCTATAAACCCGCAGACGTGGACCTGCGTTTGCAACCCAAAGCGCGGGCAGTTGACGCAGGCTTGGTACTGCCCGGTATTACTGATAACTTCAGCGGCAAGGCACCCGATCTCGGCGCTTATGAGTTGGGAGCCGCCTTGCCACATTACGGACCGCGACTTTAGCCAGCTGTGTTGCTGTCCTGCCAAAACACCATAACACCAGAAATTAATGAGGGGATTACATGCAACGCCAATTGTTTCGTTTGTCATCACTGGTCTTGATTACCACTGCCCTGCTTTCACAATCAACACAGGCCCAACAAGATGTAGCGTTTGCCAATGGTGTGCCGGTGGCGCCCACCGGCCTGGCTGCCATCAAACTGGGCGCCGGCCCGTGGACCTATCCCACCGGCGAAGGCATGAACATCAAAGTGGAAGTGGTAGCCCGCGATATTGAATACCCGATGTCGATGGCCTTCACGCCTGCTGGCGAACTGTTGCTGGTAACGCGCAAAGGCATGCTCTATTCAATTGCCAATGGCAAAGCCACTGCGATCACTGGCGGCCCTGCTTCGGTATTCGCTGGTGAATCAGGCGGGCTTGGCACTGTGCACGGTTATATCGATATTGCGCTGCATCCTGATTTTGCCAAGAACCAATGGGTCTATATCAGCTATACCAAACCTTCCGCCGAAGTCGGTGGGCGTGGAGGCATCGCCATAGGTCGCGGCCAATTGAAAAATGGCAAACTGGAAAACTTTGCTGACATTTGGGACAGCAAGGGCAAAGTCTCGGGTGTCACACGTCTGGCCTTTGCCAAAGACGGCAACTTGTTTGTCACCACCAATGGCAGCGATCCGCAGGATCTGAACACGCTAGGTGGCAAAGTATTGCGCTTGAAGGATGATGGCAGCGTTCCGTCCGACAACCCTTATGTGGGTACGCCCAATACCCGTCCTGAAGTGTATTCGTGGGGACATCGCTCCGCATTGGGACTGGCTGTGCATCCCAAAACCGGTGCCTTGTGGGAAAGCGAAAACGGCCCCAACGGTGGCGACGAACTCAATGTCATCAAACCCAAAGCCAACTACGGCTGGCCCAAGGTAAGCCTCGGCCGTGACTACAAAGGCCCGTGGCAGTCCGAAGGCCCCAACCACCTCGGTTATGAGCCACCTGTCGTTTACTGGGTTCCAGCCATTGCCGTGTCAGGCCTGTTGTTCTACACCGGCGATGCGCTGTCGAAATGGAAGGGCGATGTGTTTGTCGGCTCGCTGCGCACCGGTGAAATCCCCGGCACTGGCCACGTTGAACGCATTCTGCTCAATGAGAAAATGGAGGAACTGCGCCGTGAGAGTTTGCTGACTGATCTGCATCAACGTGTGCGTGATGTACGCCAGGGCCCGGATGGTTTTATCTACGTTGCCACTGAACAGAAAGACGGCGCCATCCTGAGAATCATGCCAGCCAAATAACCCCGATTGAATCAGGTGCCGGGGTTGTGATGCCGGCACCTGTACTACTCGCGGTTCTTCCCATCTTTTCTGGCAATTCTGCCAGCCTCTACTAAGCTGATCTCAAAGCACCCAGATCTGTGGCAATTGAGTCTGCCCGATAGTGGCCGGCCAGTGCCGGAACACAAAACCACCAAGGTTGTCAATTGACAACCTTGGTAATCATATCTAATCTTCAAGGAATGAAGAGCCATGCCGCGCCGCAAACATCCAAAGCATGAAATCGAAGCTGCTCTACGCTATGCCGAGCAACAAGGTTGGTTGGTAGAAGTTGGCGGCAGCCATGCGTGGGGACGCATGTATTGCCCTTATAACGAGCCAGACTGCCGCTGCGGTGAATTTTGTATTACCAGCATCTGGTCGACTCCCAGCAATGCGGGCAACCACGGGCGCCAGCTCATCAGAGTAGTCAACAACTGTTCAGCCGGAACCAAGCCATGAATATCAAACAACTTTCCACCGCTCTTCCCGCTTACGAATTTACTCTCACCTTCACACTGCCTGCTGCAGATGAAAATGCAGAGCAGTATCTGGAGAAATTGGCAGCCGGTGGTTGCGATGACGCTACCGTGGGCATTGGCGTAAGCGGGCGCATTGCTCTGGACTTTTCACGCGAAGCTGCTTCTGCTGAAAAAGCCATACTCACAGCACTGCGCGATGTGAAAAAGGCGATTCCCGGCGCTACGTTGGTAACAGCCCGTCCCGATCTGGTCGGGCTGACTGATATCGCCGATTTGCTCGGTTTTTCCCGTCAAAACATGCGCAAACTGCAATTGACTAACGCCGCTTCCTTTCCTCCACCCGTGCATGAAGGCAGCAGCGCACTGTGGCATCTGGCAACAGTATTGGATTGGTTCCAACAAGCCAAAACCAAAGCAGTTGATGAAGCATTGCTGCAGGTGGCTCATGTCGCCATGCAGGTGAATCTCGCTCGCGAGAGCAGATTGCTGGACCCAAAATTTCAGGCAAAACTGAAGCTTTAAGAACCAGCAATCAGATCAAGCGCTGCATCAGTAAAGTGAAATTTACTTGCCGGTCACTGGATTCTTGTAGTGATACGGCGGCAGGAACGGCCGTGGATACATCTCGAACTGCATGGTCGGCGGTCCGTCCGGTGGATTGGTCTGGCTGATGCCGGGCGCCGCGATCCATTGCAGGTCTTTCCAGCCCACATCATAGGACGCGAAATAAGTGTTGAGCTGATGGTCAATGTGCAACTGCCATACGCCTTCGCGTTTGACGAACAGGTTCTCGTAGGTGCCGCCCATAAAACGGCCAGTGCCGCCATAGTTGCCCATCAGACTGAACGCACGTGAACGCATCAAGGCACTTTGCCCGTCAGCGGCAACATGAATCACCGGCTGATACTGCATGTGGTTATGCAAGGTGCCTTTCAGTTCATCCTGTACGCCATACAGATCGAGATTGCGGCGCACGCTGTCGCGGCCTTTGTAGACACCACGCAATGCGATCTCGATGGTGCCATCGTTGGTGAAGATGCCGGCCAGTTCATCCCATTTGTTGTGCGCCAGGTAATAACCGTAGATGGTATGCAGGCGTTCTACTGCATCGGCGTCTTGCAGCAGGCCGATGCGTTTTTCGAGCGACGCCAGCTCTTCAGTCACCGTCGCCATACTGGTCAGTTTGCTACCGGCATCACTCGCCGGCTGTGCATGCGTGCTCTCGCTGGTGGCCGGGTTGCTGTAATGGAACGGCGCCACAAATACCGATGGATAGTTCTTATAGTCGGTTGAGGGTGGCTGATCCGGCGGCAATGTCGTGCTCGGTTTGCTGCGCGGCAAGGCGGTAACGCCCCAACCGTCCTGATAAGGCGTCTTCATTGTCGAATACAGTTTCAGCTTGCTGATTTTCCAAACGCCGTTTTCATAGCGATATTCATTTTCATAAACACCGGTGCCCCAGAACTGGTTGACGCCGTGCACCGCTTCCTGTGAGAACAAATGCCAGCGGGCTTTGGCACTTTGGCCATCGGCTGCCACACTCACAATCGGCTGCAATTGCATCTGTTCATTGAGCAGTCCTTCTTGCGGCCCTTGTGCACCCAAGGTCTTCAAGTAGGCCAGAATACGGGCTTTGCCAACATAAACGCCGGAGCCGCCCCATTCAAAGGTGGCGTCATCAGTAAATACATCGGCAGCTTGTTGCCACTCGTTCTTGTCGTAATAGAAACCAAAGATGCCTTGCAGGTTTTCAATTTCATTTTCAGCTTCGAGATTGACGACTTCCGCCTGCAACTGGGCAACTTGCAATGCCAGCTCTTGCAAGGATTTGGGCGCATCAGCGGCCAACACCAGTGCCGATATACAGCTTGCCAGCAGCGCAACACGACGGGTGTTTTTCATCAGGGAATTGTGTTTCATCACTTGTCTCCCTTGACAGCGGTGGGTGAATTAGCCGCAGGCGGCACGTAAGTGGCAACCGGATTGGGGAAATGGAACGGCGGCAAATACGTTTGTGGCCACCAACCATGATCATCCGTGGGCGGTGCATCGGGTGGTAACTTGTCTGAGACCCAGATGCCCTTGTTGTAGTCTTCATTTTTGGCCCAACCACCGGCGTAGGACACCAGGATGGCTTGTTGCCACTTCACTTTGCTGAATTTCCAGATGCCGTTGTCTTTCACATATTCATTTTCAAACGGCCCTTCGCCCAGTTCGGCATGCTTGCCCAGTTCTCCCACCAGCAGGATGTTGCGCCAGCGCGCCTTCGCCGTCTTGCCGTCAGCGCCCAAGGTGACTACCGGCATTACTTGCAGTTGTTCATTGAGCCGGCCTTCGCGCAGACCTTGTTTGCCCTCTCCCAGCGCATAAAAATATTCACGGATACGATCTTTGCCGCTGTAAACACCGTCGCGTGCCAACTCGAGCGTGGCGTTGTCGGCAAACAAAGCGACGACTTCGTCCCACAACCCTTTCTCGATGTAATAGCCATAGGCACGCTGCAATTTCTTGATGGCGTTGGCATCCTTCACCTGCTCGGCGCGTGCTTGCAGGTCTTGCAACTGTTGCTGCAACACGGCGATATCCGCAGCTTCGCCGGTAACTGATTTGGCCTGTTCTGCTGGCCCGGAACAACCGGCAGCCAACAGCAAAGGCAATAGTGCGCACAACGGATAAATGAACTTGTTTCGCCACCCTGATGTTATTGTCATAGCCTCTTCCCCTTTGAAAAGTGGCTGGAGTTTGCCTGAGGACCTGCGAACTTGCCAGCCAGCTGGCATGGGATTGACTAGGCCTTGCTGCACAGGCAGTGTTGCCAAGGTTCCCACTGGTATCTGATTGCAGGATCTGCGCTTGAACTCCGTCAAATATTCACTCCGCTGCCTGTTGTTGCTGGCCACTGTGCTGACCGCCGGCACTGTACTCGCGCAGGCCGATCCTGCGCTGCCCGGGCATTGGCGCGTCAATGACAAATTGAGCGATAACACCGACGACAAAGTCGAAAAAGCCATGGAAGCTTCAGGCGCAAAATTGCAAAAGAAATGGTTCGACAAACGCAAGGACAAATACCGTGGCGGCCCGGCAGATCAGGAACTTTACGACCGGCTTTCCTACGATCCGGTGCTGACTATCTCTGAGCAAGCCGACAGTTATCTGTTCGAATATGCCGATGGCTACAAATCGGTGGTCTACACCGACAACCACAGCCATGCAGTCAGTCTGAATGCGCTGGAAGCCTCCGATGATTTTCTGATGGGACAATGGGATGGCCGCAAATTCCAGGTGGAAATGCATCCGCGTGACGGCGGCTACGTCAATGCCACTTATGAATTGATTGAAGCAGGCAAAAACGGCAAACGCCTGCAGGCCAACTTCACCATCAAACCAGGTTCATTTACCGAAATAATAAAACTGGAACGGGTTTACGATCGCTTACCGTAAACATTCGCGCCGACAACACGCTCAGGACAGCGTCCTGCCGAAACCATCCAGCGCCAGTGAATAACTTTGTTCGTCCTGCAGCCGGTATTCCAGATACCAGGTCAGCGCCGGATACAGCACCACTTCCAGCAAACACAGAATGTAGAAATAGCTTGCACCGAAATCGACCACATCATTGGTGTGTTTCCAGTTCTCGATATCGACATCAAGGTTCAGATGCAGCTGCAGCGTGACATAGATAAACAGCGCTGCCGACCAGCGTAGCAACGTCAGAAAGGTGCGAGTCACACTGCTGAGCCAATCAAAGATCAACAGTGTGCCGCCGCCATAGGTAACAAACACCAGCAGCACGTAAAACAGCATGCCGGCAGTGCCGGCAATCGCGTGTGCAATCCACGCACAGGTAAAACCAAAGATCACGAAGATGGCCTTGGGCACCAGTCGCAGCAGCGGATTCCTGATGGAGAACAACAAGGGGATCAACGGCAAGATGCCGCTGGCAGCCGCCAGAAAAGCAGAATGGACGAGATCACCCAGCACCTTCTGGCTGGTGCCTGCAAAATAGTGGCCACCGGTCGCCAGCGGAAAATTGAACAGCAGTGCGATCAGTAGCAGCGGCACCGCAGCTGCGACGCAAAAGATCAGCAAATGTTTTTGAGGCAGTGTTTTGATCACTTGCATGCGAGTGATGATCCCCGGGGTGGCCTGATGGCTTTTTGGTCTTATCTGCCCGGATTATTGCAGTAAAGCCCCGGCGGGGAAACGGCTACACGGAAAACGCCCTGGCTCAGGAAAACCAGCTGAGCGGGGTTTTATGAACGGCGATGCCGACAATGTAGAGGAAGGTGAACACGGCGCAGAAAAACGTGCCTATCCGGATGGCCTTGGTACGTCCCCGATTAAGCGTCATGCCGACAAAAAACAGATAGAACATCAAAAGCGTCAGTTTGGACGTCAGCCAGAACTGGTTGAACAATCCGAAGTTGACCATGAAGGCCATGGTGGCGCCGCTGAGCAGAAAGCAGGTATCAATGACATGCGGCGCTATCAGTACCAGCTTATGCTGCAACCAGCGCGACTCGATCACCATCAGGTAGGAACGCAGCAGGAAGCCTGTGAAGCTGATCAGCGCACAGGTCATGTGTATGGTTTTGACGGTCAAATACATCGGGGCTGGGGTTCCGGGTGTGGTCCGGGATGCTGGACAAAGGCGCTGGCTGCTGTGAAAGCGCGGGGAGCCTACTGGAAAAGGTAGCCTAATAACAGTGCAAAACATGCAATGATTACGAAAATTTTCCGCCGCGATAGCGCGGCTTCCTCTGCTGCCGTTGCCCTATGCGCACAAGACCAAAACGCTACTGATTTTTCGAGGTGCAGGCCTTGGGTCTATGGTAAATTACCGGCTCGATTTTTTGTCTGACCCGATGCCGGCAGCTTGGCCAAATATACTGGCGGCCTGCATCCCGTTCTGGAATTTCAACCGCCATGACCAAGACCTGCCGTGCCCCTGATCCCGACACCAAGACCCCTCGCTTCAAGCTACCCGCCAATGCCACCGATGCGCATTGCCATATCTTCGGCCCTGGCGACCGTTATCCCTATGCAGCTGATCGCACCTATACCCCGCCCGATGCCGGGCTCGACAAATTCAAGCTGCTGCAAAGCACGCTGGGGTTGAGCCGTGCGGTATTGGTCAATGCCAGTTGCCATGGCGTCAATAACGATCCGATCATTGACGCCATTGCCCAAAGTGGTGGCGCCTATCGCGGTGTCGCCAACATTGATCGCAGCTTCGATGAAAAGGCAATTGAGCAGCTCAATAGCCAGGGCATTCGTGGTTGCCGTTTCAACTTCGTCAAACATCTGGGCGGCGTGCCTGACATGGATGAGTTCCATCTCATCGTCAACCGCATCAAGGCATTCAAATGGCATGTGGTGCTGCATTTCGATGCCATCGATCTGGTCAGCCATCAAAGCCTGCTCGAC
Organism: Gammaproteobacteria bacterium; assembly: GCA_947377625.1. GTDB lineage: Bacteria > Pseudomonadota > Gammaproteobacteria > Pseudomonadales > Pseudohongiellaceae > CAILUG01. The sequence continues at coordinate 7,922 of CANCGR010000008.1, forward strand.
AACCTGCCTGTGCCTTACATCATCGACCACATGGGCCGCGTGCCCACCAAAGACGGGCTGGCACAAGAACCTTTCCGCATCCTGCTGGAATTCGCGCGCCGCGATAATTGCTGGATCAAGGTGTGCGGTGCCGAGCGTATTTCGTCGATGGGCCCGCCGTTCACAGATGCCATCCCTTTTGCTCAGGCGCTGATCAAGCTTGCCCCTGAGCGGGTATTGTGGGGCACTGATTGGCCCCATCCGAACATCAAGGAGCACATGCCCAATGACGGCGATCTCGTCGACTTGATTCCGCTCATGGCAGACAGTGCTGACTTGCAGCAAAAATTACTCGTCGACAATCCGCACAGGTTGTACGGCTTCGGCAATTGACGTTGTAGTGCTCCAGCAATTATGTACGGCTTCAGCAATTGTGTACGGCGTCAGCAATCAAGAGAAAAAACATGAAAGCCACCAGCATCCTCGACACCATCGGCAACACGCCGCATCTGCGCATCAACCGTTTGTTCGGCTCCCACGCGCAAGTGTGGATGAAACTTGAGCGCAGCAATCCTGGTGCCAGCATCAAGGACCGCATCGCCAAGGCGATGATTGAAGAAGCAGAAAAACAGGGCGTGTTGAAACCCGGCAGCGTGATTATTGAGCCAACCTCCGGCAACACCGGCATCGGGCTGGCGATGGTTGCCACAGTCAAAGGCTATCGGCTGATCCTGACGATGCCGGAATCGATGTCGATGGAACGCCGTCAGGTGATGAAAGCACTCGGTGCAGAACTGGTGCTCACGCCCAAGGAAAAAGGTATGGGCGGCGCCATCGAAAAAGCCAATGAGCTGTTGCAGCAAACACCCGACAGCTGGATGCCTTCGCAATTCACCAACCCGGTTAACGTTGATATTCATCGCACGACTACTGCACAGGAAATTCTTGCCGATTTCCCGGAAGGCTTTGATTACCTGATCACCGGTGTCGGCACCGGCGGCCATATCAGCGGCGTTGCCCAAGTGCTGAAGGAAAAGTTTCCCAAGCTGCAAGTATTGGCAGTGGAACCGGAAAAATCGCAAGTGATTGCCGGTAAGGAAAAAGGCTTGCACCGCATTCAAGGCATCGGTGCAGGCTTTGTGCCGGCAGTCCTTGATCGCAGCGTGCTTGATGGCACGATTGCCGTCAGCGAAGAAGCGGCTTTCGACATGACACGACGTGCTGCCAGGGAAGAAGGCGTGCTGCTGGGAATATCGTCGGGTGCAACCCTGGCTGCAGTTGCCCACAAACTGTCGGAAATTCCCGCCGGAGCGCGTGTATTGTGCTTCTGTTATGACACCGGTGAACGCTATCTCTCGATTGCCGACCTGTTTACCGCCTGAGGCGGGACAAAATGAGGCGGAACAAAAGATGAGCAATGCCCTTTGAGCATAGAGAAAGCAGTCAGCAAGGAAGAAGAAGTCGTGAGCCGTGACTGGCTCAAACGGCTGACAGTGCTGGCTGTGTTGCTGCTTGGCACGCTGCTGTTTTTTGCACTGCGCCACCAACTGGCCAGTGTGCAATACCAGGACATCGTCAGCGACATCAAAACCACTCGCCCGCTGTATCTGTTGCTGGCCATTGCGGCCACAGCGCTCAGCTTTGCGATACTGACAGCCTTTGACTTTCTCTCGCTCGCCTACCTCAAGGCCAAGGTGTCACCGCGCCTGGTGATGGCCACTTCGTTCATTGCGTTTGCGTTTGGAAATTTTGTCGGCTTTGGCCTGTTGACGGGCGGCGCTGTGCGCGCACGTGCCTATCTCAATGCCGGTCTGGAAACCCGCAAAGTCGCCCAGCTGATTTCGCTGAACGGCATTGCCTATCTCATCACCATCATCGCGTTCGGATCGATTGCGCTGATTCTCAACACCGATTCACTGGCAGAAATCGAGCAGCTGCCGGCCGGCTTTGTGAATGCGGCCTCAATCGTATTCATCTTTGTGGATGCACTGCTGATCCTGATGTTTACGCCGTGGCTGTCACGCAAGATCGAACGACGTTTGTTGATCAGGCTGCCGTCCATTGGTCAAGGCTTGGGCTTCCTTGCTGCCGGCGCGCTCGACATGGCGCTGTCGGCACTGGTGCTGTGGTTGCTGTTGCCGGCTGGCAGCATCGGTTACGGCCCATTCGCTGCCATTTACACTGTCGCCATTGCGCTGGGCTTGTTGAGCCAGATTCCTGGAGGCGTCGGCGTATTTGAAGCCGTGATCCTGTCGGCGCTCGACGACAATATGGACCCCACCACCATTGCCAGCGCGCTGGTGCTTTACCGGCTTATCTACTACGTATTGCCGCTGTTGGTCGCGACCGGACTAGTGGTGTGGTACGAGCTGCTCGACAACCTGCTCAAACCGCTGCACAAGGCCTTCATCGGCGTGGCGCCCAATCTGCTGGCGATGGTGTCCACACTGGTCGGCACCCTGCTGCTGTTCTCGGGCGCGACACCGGCCACCCAGGAAGCAGAAGAAGCCTTGCATGCCGATGTGCCGCTGTTCCTGGTGGAAGCCTCACATTTCTTTGGCAGCATCGCGGGTCTGGCCTTGCTGCTGGTAACCCGTGGCTTGTTGCATCGCCAGAACGGGGCCTGGCTGATCGCCTTCGTCAGCGCGTTGATCGGTGCGATGCTGGCCTTGCCCAAAGGGGTGGCGGTGCTGGAATTATCGGTATCGTTGTTATTGTGTTTGTATCTGTACATGTCACGGCATCTGTTTACCCGGCAATCGATGCTGGTCAACGGCACGCTGACGCTGGGCTGGTGGCTGTATTTGATCGCAGTGCTGGCAGCCAGCATGTGGCTGCTGTTTTTTGCCTATCGCGATGTGGAGTACACCGATCAACTGTGGTGGCAATTCGAATTCAACGGCCACGCGCCACGTTCGTTGCGCGCAATGATGACAGTGATCCTGATCACTTTCGCGGTAGGCATATGGCAATTGCTGCGTGAGCCTGATGTGGAAGACCCACCCGGCGACGCGGAAGCCACCCGCAAGGCGCTGGCCATCGCGCTCGGCCAGAACAACCCTGATGCATTGCTGGTGTCGATGGGTGACAAGTCACTGCATTTTTCCGCCAGTGAACAAGCCTTTGTGATGTACCGCAAGATCGGCCGCTCGTGGATCTCGCTGTACGATCCGGTCGGGGATGACAGCGAACAAGCTGATCTGATCTGGGATTTCATCGATCGCGCCGAACGTCACGGCGGCCGCGTGGCCTTTTACGAAGTGCGCCCGGAAAATCTGCCCTACTACCTTGATGCCGGCATGAAAACCTGGAAGGTTGGTGAGTGCGCCATCATTGATTTACCCAAGTTCGATCTGGAAGGGCCGCACCGCTACAAATTGCGGCAAGCACTCAAGCGCGGCGAACGTGATGGTCTCGAATTAAGCATCATCGGTCGTGAGCAATTGCCAGAGGTGTTCCCACAGCTGCAAGCGGTGTCCAACGCATGGCTGGAATCCCAGAACACTCGTGAAAAAACCTTCTCGCTCGGCCACTTTGATTACAACTACATTGCTGCCCAACCCATTGCCCTCGTTAAAGAGCACGGCACCATTGTGGCGTTTGCCACCTTGCAAACCACGCACAGCAAGTACGAAGTCAGTCTTGATCTGATGCGCTATGTCGGTTCGGCCCCCAAGTCCTGCATGGAGTTCCTGTTCCTGCAATTGCTGTTGCAGTTCCGTGATCAGGGCTACCAGCGTTTCTCGCTCGGCATGGCGCCGATGTCTGGCATGCCGCAGCATCGTCTGGCCAACCGCTGGCACCGGCTGGCCAAATTCATCTATACCCATGGCGAACATTTTTACAACTTCCAGGGCTTGCGGGCGTTCAAACAAAAATTCGGTCCGGAATGGGAAGCGCGTTATCTGGTAACTACACCCGGCTATCTGCCGATTGTCGCGCTCAAGGACATCGCGGTGCTGGTCAGTGGCGGCTTCAAAGGAGTAATCAGCAAGTGAGAACGCTGTTGCTGGCAGTGGTAGTGATACTGACGCTGAGTGCTTGCGACAAGGCGCCGGAGGCCGTGCTGACAACGCATGGGCGCTTCAAGGAAGTGAAGGTCTATCACAACGAAGGCAATGACGATCCGCTGGTAATGCTGGTCTATGACGAGCAAAGCGAAGCTGCAGTGGCCGAGCGCATGGTGGCCAAAATGCTGGAACGTCGCACCGACATCATCACCGTCAGCACCGCCCAGATCAGGAAAGATTTTCCCAATGATGTTGCCAAATGTCTCAACATCGGTGGCGACTTTGACAATCTGGCGCGTTATCTGGAAGCCTGGTTGCACTATCAAGGTTTCATTCCGCCAATCATGGTGACCACGCCCGGCAGTCAGCCACTGGCCGCCTCAGTGTTGCCGAAACTTTCCGGCAAGTCGTTCCTCGGCCGCTTTGATCTTACCCAACCCAATGCCAAACCCGTGCCTGCCGATCCCAATGCTTGCACACCACGCGTGCCCACTGATGCCGTTGAGCCAGCGCCGACCATTGCGATTGATCTGAATGGCCGCAAAGTGGATGCGGACCAGATGAATGCAGCTTTTGAGAAACTCTATGAACGTCTGCCACCGGAACAAAAACTGGATGATGCGATTGCCGATCTGCCGCTGACAGAATTGCCTTCTTCCACTCCCGGCGGCGACAGTCTGGCCATTGTGATTTCCGGTGATGGCGGCTGGGCCGGCTTTGACAAGGCGCTGGCCGAAGCACTGCAAGCCAAAGGCATTGACGTCGTGGGCTGGGATTCGCTGCGCTATTTCTGGCAGCCACGCACTCCTGAATCAGTGGCGGCCGATCTCAACAAAGTCATCGCTTATTACTTGCCGCACTGGTCAAACAAGAAGCTGTACCTGCTGGGCTTTTCACAAGGCGCCAATGTACTGCCATTCACCTTGCCGCTGCTGGAGCCGACCGGCAAGAACGCGCTGGCAAAGGTGGAATTGATCAGCCCTGAGCATTTCGCCCAGTTCGAGTTTCATCTCGGCAATTGGGTGCACAGCACTGCCGACGGCATGGAGCTGTTGCCAGCTTTGCGTGCGCTGAAAGATTTCAACATCATTTGCATCTATGGCAGTGGTGACAAGGCCACGGTGTGCCCGGAACTCACCGACACCAGCATCAAGGTGCATGGCTTCAAAGGCGGCCATCATCTCACCATCGATATCCCTGAGATGATCGGCTTTCTGATCGAGTGATCGACTGCCGTGGCTGGCCGGCTATTGAACCGCCGGGGCTGTGGTGAAGTGGGCAATACCGTCATCTATCCACGGATACTTGTCTTCTTTAAGCGGCACAAAATACAAATTGCCGTTTTTGCGCCAGGCATCAAGGATAAGTCCGCTGTCCCAGGGCGCGTCTCTCACAACCACCGTTAACGCATGATGTTCGCTGAACTGGCCGCGATTGGCCGCGACATAATGCATCTGCAAATGTTCGTTCCGGATCACTTTCAAACTGGCATACAGGTCTTCGGCATATTGATAACACAAGCCACGGTCTTTAACGCCGACCAGAATGCTGGCGTTGTGCAGCCAGGGGCTTAACGCCACATCGTATTTTTTGCCAAGCTCCGCTGAAGTTTCCACCGCGGTTGCTGCAAAATCATGCGCTTCTTGCCGGGAGACGACAGAAGACAACGCCATGATTTCCCGGGTCAGGGTTTCAGTGCGTGCTGCACGTTGATCCGCTGGCTCCAGCGGAAACGCGCAGCCATGCAGCAGCACAATCAGCAGCAGCAAAAAAGGTTTGTAAAGGGCGCAAGAATATTTCATGACAATGCTGCCGCTATTTTTTAAGGCGGTAACCGGTTTTGAAGATCCAGCTGATAATGCCGACGAATACCAGCAAAAACAGCGCAGTCATCGCCAGAGAGGTACCGACATTGACGTCAGCAATCTCGTAAAAACTCCAACGAAAACCGCTGATCAGATAGACCACCGGATTGAACAAAGTCAGTTTCTGCCACAGTGCCGGCAGCATGCTGATCGAGTAAAAACTGCCACCCAGAAAGGTCAGCGGTGTGATGATCAGCAGTGGAATGATCTGCAGTTTTTCCCAGCTGTCGGCCCAGATGCCGATGATGAAGCCGAACAGGCTGAACGTCACCGACGTCAGCACCAGAAACAGCGCCATCGTGAACGGATGCATGATGGTCAGATCCACAAACAAGGACGCGGTCAGCAGGATGATCGAACCGATCATGATGGATTTGCTGGCAGCGGCACTGACATAACCGATGACTATCTCCAGTGGTGACACCGGCGCTGACAGCACTTCATAAATGGTGCCGATAAAACGTGGAAAATAAATACCGAACGAGGCATTGGAAATGCTCTCGGTCAGTATCGACAACATGATCAGGCCGGGCACCAGAAAGGCGCCATAAGGCACACCCTGGATGTCAGTCATGCGCGAACCAATCGCTGAACCGAACACGATGAAATACAGCGAAGTGGACAGCACCGGCGACAGAATGCTCTGGATCAGAGTGCGAAACGTGCGGCCCATTTCAAACTGGTAGATGGCGCGGATGGCGTAAAAATTCATAAGGACTCCGTTATTTCTTCACCAGATTGACGAAAATTTCTTCCAGCGAATTCTGGCGTGTGTCGAGATCGTTGAAGCGGATGCCGGCGGCGGCCACCGCATCGAGCAAATGGGTAATGTCAGAGCTGTCGGTGCGGGTGTCGTAGGTGTAGACCAGCGTTGTGCCCTCGTCTTGCAGATTGAGATTGTAATTGGCAAGCCCGGCGGGAATGGCCGACAGCGGCTGCAACAAGCGCAAATACAGGCGTTTTTCGCCCAGTTTCTGCATCAATACCTCCTTGTTTTCCACCAGAATGATTTCGCCTTTGTTGATCACCGCCACCCGGTCAGCCATTTCCTCGGCCTCTTCGATGTAGTGCGTGGTGAGAATGATGGTGACCCCGGATTTTTTCAGCTCACGCACGACATTCCACATATCCTTGCGCAGCTCTACATCGACACCGGCGGTAGGTTCGTCCAGAAACAGGATGCGCGGCTCATGCGCCAAGGCTTTGCCAATCATCACACGGCGCTTCATACCGCCTGACAATGCCATGATCTTGCTATCCTTCTTGTCATCCAGCGACAGCGATTTGAGCACCGACTGGACAAACGCCGCATCAGGCTTCTTGCCAAACACCCCACGTGAAAAGGTCAAGGTCGCAGTCGGCGTTTCAAACGCATCGGTGGCCAGCTCCTGTGGCACCAGCCCGATCAGCTTACGTGCCGCGCGATAGTCCTTGATAATGTCGTAGCCATCAATCAGCACACGCCCGCCACTCGGGTTAACAATGCCGCACACCACACTGATCAGCGTCGTTTTGCCGGCACCATTGGGCCCCAACAGTGCAATGATCTCGCCTTCATTGATTTCCAGGTTGATGTTTTTAAGCGCCTGAAAACCAGACGCATAAGTCTTGCTGAGATTTTCGATTTTGATAATGGCAGACATGGGAGAACTCAATTAAATGAAAACACTGCAACGTTTGAAGCGACAGCTACTGATTCAGCAGGCATATCTTAGCATTGCCCGTTCAAAGCTCTTCATGGAGAAGTCCGACGGTAATGATCAAAAAACTCATAAAAAAAGGGCAGATCACTCTGCCCTTTTTTTCAAATAAAAACTTCAACAAAGACAATCAAGCCATCGAGATATCCAGCTTGCCGCTGGCTTTGCCATCAGTAACCGGCGCATCCGAAGGTTTGCTGTTGCCAAGCTTGAGGAAAATCAGCGTGATCGCCGCCAACAATGAACCAACGCCCATAATGAAACCAACGGTGCCCAAAGTAGCGCCGCCTTTCAGCAAATAGCCCGCGAGAATCGGCGCCAATACCGCACCACCACGACCAACCCCAATTACAAAGCCGGTACCAGTAGCACGCACGTGGGTAGGAAACACATAAGCCACAATCGTGTACAAGCCAGACACACCTGCATTACCGAAGAAGCCGGCAAACGCAGCCAAATAGCTCAACTGGGTAACCTCAGGAGCCGATTGACCAAAGATGGCAACGCCCACCATCGTCATCGCCAGAATGCCAATCGACAAAGGCTTGAGCCCAACGCGAGTAGTCAGCACGCCAAACGCAGCACCACCCAGCGCACCACCGACGTTGGCCCAAGTCAGCACACCGGAAGCCGCAGCAGCAGGGATGCCCATCGTGGTAACGATGGTCGGGGTCCATTTCAGGATGTAGTAGAAGGTGATGATGTGGAAGAAGTAGGCCAGTGTTACCAGAATGGTGGTCAGCGCCAGAGCAGGCGAGAAAATATCGAATACTGATTTGCCGCGCACTTCATTTGGCAACACCGGCAGCGCATCAATTATTTTATGGCCGATCTTGCTCATGGCCGCGTTGATGCGTGCCAAGGCATTTTGTGGCTGTCTGCGTGTCAACCAATGTACCGATTCCGGCACCAGGAAATACACGATTGGAATCAGCACTGCCGACAGCGCCGCACCGGTGGTGAACATCACACGCCAGTTAAGCGCGCCGGTATTCAGAAAGGCCTTGCCGACTTCACCGCACACAATACCACCCAGCGGATAACCTATTACCATCATCGAGATACAAAAACCGCGCTGACGGTTGTTGGAGAATTCCGCTACCACTGCGTTGGTGGTGGACAACATGCCGCCAATGCCAAGGCCGGTGTAAACGCGCCAGATCATCAACATCGTCAATGTGGCGGAGGTAGTTGCCAGATACATGCCGGTCGCCATGACCACCAGGCAACCCAGCATCATGTTGCGACGACCGATCTTGTCAGCCACGCCGCCAAGGAAGATGGAACCGAACGCCATGCCGATCAATTCCATCGACAACACAAAACCCAGTTGCGCCTGGTCGATGCCAAACTCGGTACGAATGCCGGGACCGGACACACTGATCGCCAGCACATCAAAGCCATCCAGGGCATTGAGCATCACCGTAATCGCGACGATTACGAACTGCAGCATCGTCATCGCAGATTTATCAATTATTTCGCGTGGATCGGTCATGCGGGAATCCCCCTTGATGTTGTAATTGTTGATCCGGAC
>CANCGR010000009.1 GCA_947377625.1 Gammaproteobacteria bacterium
CATCGTTGTGAAGCCCTGGCTTGGCGACAAGGTGAGCCTCACTGAAGAGGAATGGCTTGGCATCAAAACCACACTGGGCCGCTACGAAGACTGGATAACCGCCAAGAGTGGCGCGGCGGTGGAAGTGCTCGGCCTTGAGCGTCTGCAAGCACTGTCGGCGCTCGGTATTGTGCCAACATTGGCGCCGCTGTTTGCGCGCGAAATGGCGCAGGAAGGCACTGCTGCCGTTATCGCCTCGGTGGAGCGGCTGGCCCGCTACGTGCGCGACTTGCACAAACTGACGCTCAATTTCGTCAGCTTCCAGCAGTTCTATCAACGCAAAACGCCGGCGATTTTCCAGGTCGGCACACTTTATCTCGATCAACGCGCGGCCGAGTTGTGCTTGCGGGTTGAAGATGCCGGCAAACATGCAGTGATGGCGCCGCTGTCGCGCAGCTATCTGGTTTACTGCGACTGCGAGCGCAAAGTCAGTGGCGAGAAGATGACCATTGTGGCGGCTTTCACCGATGGTGATGCCGACAACATGATGGTGGGCCGCAACGGTATTTTCTACAGCCGTGATGGCCGCGACTGGGATGCCACGGTTACTCGCATCATCGAGAATCCGATTTCACTGCGGCAGGCATTCTGGAGTCCGTACAAAAAACTGGCGCGCTTCATCGAAGAATTGGTGGCCAAGCGCGCTGCCGAATCTGCCACCGGCTCCGATGCACTGCTCACGGGCGCCGTCGACAAAGCCGGCAAGGTGGCAACCACCGGCGATGCCAGCGCAGTAGCGCCCAAGAAAATTGATGTGGGCGTAGTGGCGGCGTTGGGCGTTGCCGTCGGCGGCATCACCGCTGCGTTGGGCGCCCTGCTGCAAGCATTTTTCGGCTTGGGCATCTGGATGCCGCTCGGTTTGCTGGGGTTGGTGCTGCTGATCTCAGGCCCTTCCATGCTGATTGCGTGGCTTAAATTGAGCAAACGCAATATTGGCCCTCTGCTGGATGCCAATGGCTGGGCTGTGAATGCCAATGCGCGCATCAACGTGCCGTTCGGCGCTTCGCTGACGCGCATTGCCATGCTGCCGAAAGGCTCCAGTCTTGATTTGCTGGATCCGTTCGCCGAGAAGAAAAGCCCGTGGGGCTGGATGGTGCTGGTTCTCATAGCGGCAGCGGTATTGTTCTGGTTTTTCTGGCCGGCTCACTAATGCCAAGGGTTTGACATACTCACGGGAGCGCAGTGATAACCCGCTCAAAGCGGGTTATCACTGCCACCACTGTTGACAGCATTCCGCGCCTCAATTACTGTACTAATACAACTAGTACAGTAAGGTGGCGTATATGGCAGCAACCCTGCAACTTCAAATCAAGGTCGGCGACCCGCGTCCGATCTTTCGTCAGATTGTTGATGGCATCGGTCTTGCCATCGTCAGTGGCGAACTACAACCCGGCGATCAGTTGCCAAGCGTGCGCACGCTTGGCATGCAGCTAAGCATCAACCCCAACACCGTGGCACGTGCCTACGCCGAACTCGCAACCAAAGGCCTGGTGGATTCACGGCAGGGGCTCGGCCTGTTCGTAGGGCAGCGCAAGCAAATGCTGAACCGGGGCGAGCGCAACAAGCGTTTGCAGAGCGCGGTGCAGCGCTGTGTCAACGAGGTCATGCACTTGCACTTTAGCGATGAAGAAGTGCTCAAAGCCATGGAAAGCCAACTTGCCGCCCTGCATGGCACTCAGAAAAAGGGTCTTGGCTAATGCTTCGCAACGTCATCGAAACACGCGGCTTGTGCAAAAGCTTCGACCGCAAGCAGGCGCTGCATCAAATGGACTTATGCATTCCCGCCGGCGGCGTGCATGCGCTGATCGGCAGCAACGGCGCCGGCAAATCCACACTGTTCCGCATCTTGCTGGGCTTCCTTACTGCCGACAGCGGCGACTGCCTGCTGCTCGGGCAAGACAGTCGCCAGCTCACGCCCGAATTGCGTGGTCGCGTTGGCTATGTGAACGAAGAGCACACCTTGCCCGACTGGCTGCAAGTGCAACGCCTCAAAGCCATGCAGCAACAACTCTATCCGCAGTGGAACGACAATGTGTATCGCCAGGTGGTCGGCAATTTTGACGTTGATCCCACCCAGCGAGTCGGCAGTCTTTCACGCGGTGAACGCGCCGGCGTGAACCTCGCGATGGCGCTGGCGCAAAGCCCGGAACTGTTGATTCTTGATGAGCCCACGCTCGGGCTCGACGTGGTAGCACGCCAGGCTTTTCTCGAGGCCATCCTGTTTTGCACGCAGAGCAACACCACCGTGGTCTATTGCTCGCATCAAATGGATGAAGTCGAACGTTTGGCCGAGTCGTTGATCATTCTTGAGCGGGGTGAAGTCAAAGTAAATTGCTCGCTGGATGAGTTCAGTGGCCGTGTGCAGCAGTGGATGGTGCCAGCCGAGAGTCGTGAGCTGGTGCTGCAAAAAGTGCCACAGCTGCTGAGCAGCCGCGTGATTGAGGACCACCTGTGGATGTACGTGCTGGATGCCCCGCCCGCCTTTGCCAGCCAATTGAAATTGCTGGGCATCGCTGAAGCCACCGGTGCGTCCGTGAGTTTGCCCGATGCTGTACGCGCCTTCATGACCCGTCATCACGCCGGGCAGGAGTAAAACCATGTGGAACCTGTTTGTTGCTGAATGGCTGCGTTACCGCAACCTGATTGTAATCAGCGCCCTTGCGCACTTGCTGTTGATGGTGGCGTTGAGCACCCAAACCAATTTGACCCACATGCCACTGGTGCATTTCTGGCCAATGATGCTCACCGTCATGGCGGTGGTGGCTGGCGCACTGCAGTTCTTCAACCACAAGCGGCACAACAACTGGGTGCAGTTGCTGCATCGACCGCTGCCGCCGGAGCGTATCTTTGCAGCGATCACACTGGCTGGTATCAGCATGTTGGGGGTTGCGCTGGTTTTGCCCTACACCTTGGTTCAGCTCTACATGGACTTTCAAGGCAGCTACGACATTGAACTGCGGCACTATGTGTTCATCGCGGCTTTATGCCTGCAGTTGGTGGCTGCTTATATGGGTGGCGCCTTTAGCGTGTTGTATTCGCAGCGCCTGGCATTTCTGTCGTTGTTCCTGCTATGGGGCTTTCTGGGCGTCAGCATGAACATCAACCTGCTTGCACTCGGCGCGGTGTCTGCAGCGGGTTTTGGCTGGTTGCTCCATGCCAGTTGGCGTCCTGATCTGAGCCGCCCTTTCCATGGTCCACTACGGCTGGTGGTGAGCGAACTGATGATTCAGGCGGGCATGCTCGCGGCATTGAGCACCGTGTTGCTGCTGGTTTTTCAACTTGGCTGGAGCATCAGTAGCACTGACCCTCGCCGAGCGCCGGAAGCCGGCACTGCCAACACGCTGATGCGTGCGGCCGATGCGCGTGACCTCCTGCTGGCCGCGCTTGAGGGTTCCACTCATCCAGACAGTGACTTGCTGCGCCAACAGATTCGCATTGGTGAAGCCATTGTGGCCGGTGTAGCCAATGTGAAGAGCTATCCGCGTCGTAATCAACGCCCTGAGCTCGACAACAACCTCGAACTGGGCGATCAGGAACATCAAGTCACCTGGCACTTCAGCCACAGCCGCATGCTGTTCGAGGGGCGGCATACCGTTACCCAAAAGGTTGTAGGCTGGCTGGGCACTGCCGGTTTTCATGCAGCCGGTTCGCCGCCGCAAGACCAGTTCACTTCGGTGCCATGGGTCACCAGCAATGGCGCCGTATTCATTATCGATGACGGTTCGATCTATCGAGTGGACTTGCAACATCAAGTCTTGCAACTGCGCTTTACGCTGGCAGCAGCACAGGGTGAACGTTTCAATGATTCACTCACCTTCAAGGACGGCCTTGTCACTTTGCTCTCCAACAAAAATCTCTACCTGTTCCGCTCAGCGGAACTGCTGGATGAGGAAGCCAAAAAGCCGCTTGCCATCAGCGCACGCCTGCCATTGCCACCGATTTACCAGAGCGAGTTAAGCAATTACCAACAACACATCAATGTCATGGAGTTGGTGGACGGCTATTTGATCGCCGTGTTGGACAATCAGCCCGTTATGGGCACCGAAGGTGATTTCCGCAAGTTCGAAGACTCCACACTCACGCTTTATCGCACCCACAGCGATGGCAACAACCAGTTTGACAACGAGCTGATTCACCAACGCAGCTTGCCAAGCTCGTTTAGTACATCATTTGCCTACAAAAGTTTTGTGCTTGCTCCCGGCATGCACTTGTTTATGGATGCCTGGGACGGTGTTTTTGACAACAAGGCGGTGGAGCTCGCCTTGCCGCTGGTCTACCACCACTTTCCGCCCTTGGTTTTGCTGCTGGCTGTGCTGGGTTGTGGTGTGTCGGCGCTTGCCACTTATGCGCTGTTGCGCCGTGTGAACTGGCCTGCTTCAGCCAAGATCACTTGGATAGTGTTCAATGCCTGCACCGGCCTGGTTGGACTCATGAGTTTATATTGGGGCTTGTTGTATCGCCGTGAGCTTAAACCAGGGCAGCGCGCCAGTGGCGAGGCGAGGCCATGAATAAAAAGTTTCTGTTGGCAACATTGCTGTTCGCCGCAACGCTGCCAGCAGCGGATTCCCTGCAAGCGCAAACGACTGGCTCTGAGTTAACAGCGTGGATAAGCCAGGCGCAGGCACATACAGCAGCGCCGCTACTGTCACGCAATGCACTCAAACCCGGGAACGCGCAGCACATGTCGCCAATGGCACTGGCACCCGACGGCAGCAAAGTGAGCTACCTGATCGGCGATGGCCCCACCCAGCACTTGCTGCTGCAAGACACCAGCAGTGGCAAGACTGAAACCTTGCTGACCAATGATCGCCTGCAAATGCTGGAGTGGACTGCCGACAGCCAGGCCTTGTTGCTCACGATGAAGGGCTTGATAGTACTGATGCCCGTGAATGCACACGGCCAGCCACGCTACCTGTACAAGCTTGATGCGAAGCGCAAACAGCTTATGGTGGGTACAGTGGCAAGCGCAGCATCTGGCGCACAACCCCAATTGCTGATCGCCGCCAGTGAGAACCGCAGGGCACAACTGACACTGGTTGATGGCGACGGCAATGAACGAACACTTTATGAAGGCGACGGCGTGATCAATCGCGCAATCGCCGATACCGGCGCGCACCATTTGTTTGTGCAAGTAACCACCAATACTGCGATACAAATTCTGGCGCTTGAAGCCCAAGGCCCGCGCGTATTGCTGCACTGCGAGCTCCATGAGGTGTGCGAGCTGGATGCTTTTGACGCCGCCAGCAACAAGCTATGGGTGCGCCAGACCCACGACAGTGATCTTTTTTCGCTGTACAGCATCAACACTGTTACCAATCAACTGACACTGGAACAGCAAGACCCTGCGCATTTGAGTGATCTGCGACAGGTCTGCTACGCCAACGACCAACCCCAGGTAATGCATTACCAGGACCGTGGCTGGCGGGCAGTGGCTGTCAACAAGCAAGACGAAAACGCACTGGCCTTGCTGCGACAACACTTTGCCGATTCTACTTTCACGGTGACCGGCTGCAGTGCGAAGCATTGGTTGCTGCGCGAAGAAAGTTCCCGTCTGCAGCAATACCGTTACCATTTGTTCGACAAAGCCAGCCAACGCGTCACACTGCTTTACAGCAACAACACTGTCATCGATCCAGCGCAACTCACTGACAAACATTTTCTGCAATACGCTGCCTCTGACGGCATGTTGCTCAACGGCTATGTGAGTTTGCCTGCCGGCACGCCACTGGCGAAGGCGCCCCTGGTTGCGCTCATTCATGGCGGCCCCAATGGGCGTGCGGTTCCTGACTACCAGGATTTTGTACAACTGCTGACCAACCGGGGCTATATCGTTTTTGAGCCCAATTTCCGCGGCTCGGTCGGCTTTGGCCGGCACTACATGCGCGCCGCCAACAAGGACTTCGGCAACGGTCGTGTGCAGCAGGACATGCTCGATGGCCTCGACTGGCTGCTTGCCAATGGCATTGGCGATCGCAACCAGCAGGCCATGGTGGGCGGCTCCTTTGGCGGCTTCGCTGTGTTGACGGCGCTAGCCTACACTCCTGCTCGTTTCCTCGCCGGCATGGCCATGGTGCCACCGGCTGATTTTGTCGAACTCATTCACCTCAACGCAGAAAATCCCGACGCCCGGAATCCGACCCTTGCTGCCTATTTGCGCCAGTACATACTCAACGTCGATGATGCAGCGGAAGTTGACGCGCTCTATCGTCGCTCACCGATGGCTGCCCTGTCGGCAATACAAGCCCCGTTGTTGATTCTGGCCGGTGGCGCTGATCCGCGTGTGAATATCCGCCACGTGCGCAAATATGTTTCGCGCCTGCTGATGGAACACAAACCGGTGAGTCTGCTGATCGATGAAAAAGAAGGACATGGTTTTATGGGCGAAGATGCCACTACTGCACAGTTGTATTTACTGGAAGCATTTCTTGCGACTTCCCTGCACGGACGCGTCGAGCCACTGCAGGATGAAAGACTCAAGCAATATCTGCAGAGCAAGTTGCTGGTTAATCAAATCCCGGGGTTTGAACCATGACTCATGCAAAGATACTGCCGGAAAAAAACGTCTTGCTAAAAACACTCGTGCAACGACTCACAGCCCCAGATGCAAACGCAACGCCTCTTCGATTTGGTGCATTTTGGCGCGAGGCACTACGCCTTTGCGTGTGGTTGCCAATCTGGCCTTGTCGAGCGTACGAATCTGTTGCGCCAGCGCTTTGCTGTCCTTGCTCAAACCGGTTTCACGCGCCGACAACTTGACCTCGAACGGATGTACGATGGCGATACTGGAAGTGAGCGGCACCACTGTCACCACAGCCGCCGCCCGGTTGGCTGCATCATTGCTTACGATAATGACCGGACGGGTTTTCTGGATCTCGGAGCCACGAGTGGGATCAAGCACCGCAAAATAAATCTCACCACGTTTCATTACCAAGCCCGTCCCTGTCGGTTTTTGCGAACTCCATCGCCAGCTCTTTGTCGGCACTTGCACTCATGGCATAGGCAGCAGCCAGCTCCACCTCGCGTTCCTGTTGTTGCAGCAAACGCAGTGCTTCGCTGACAACTTGAGAGCGATTCTTGCCACGATGCCGCTTGAGGTAAGACTCAACGAACTGCATCACGCCTGAATCCAGCGATATTGAAATTTTCTGGGCAAGCATGACGAGCCTCCTGCGGCAAGGTGATACCAATAATGCTACCCAATTGTAACTATCATCCTACCAAATTACTACTCATGCTCCGGGCACCTCACTACGATACCGGGCTGACAGCCTTGGCATTTGAAACACCCAAGGCATAATACTGCAACCGACAAGGTTCCTTGGTTTGAGGGGTGCATG
Organism: Gammaproteobacteria bacterium; assembly: GCA_947377625.1. Classification (GTDB taxonomy): domain Bacteria; phylum Pseudomonadota; class Gammaproteobacteria; order Pseudomonadales; family Pseudohongiellaceae; genus CAILUG01. The sequence goes on from CANCGR010000009.1 coordinate 7,377, forward strand.
GAATGCAACACGACGAAATCGAGCTGGCCCGGCAGCAACTGGCGTCGGTAGACGACCCTTTGGGCTTGATGCTGGGCATCTTTGTCAACGCGCCCAACGCGTTTGCGGTGTGCGATGCCAAGGGGCACGCCCTGGTGGTGAACCAGGCGTTTCTCAAACTGTTCGGATCGGCGCCACCCCCACAATACAGCATCCTCGACGACGAGCTGGTGGCAGCACGTGGCATCACTCCGCTGATTCATCGTGCATTTGCCGGGGAATCCGTGCGCACGCCAACGTTTTGGTACGACCCTGCGCAAAACGGGATTGTCGCAGTCGAGCGCGCACGGCGTGTTGCCATCGCCATCACCTTCTTTCCGATCCGCGACACTTTTGGTGTGGTCAGCCACGTCGGCATGGCCTATCAGGACACCACTGATGAAGCTGAAGCGCGTGACCGTCTGCGTCAGATCATCGATCTGGTGCCGATGCACATCTATGCCCGTGATCACGCCGGGCATTTTCTGCTCGCCAATCAAATGACCCTGGCCGCGCTGAATCTCAAGCCGGAACAACTCGAGGGGCACACGCTGCTGGAACTCACTGACAGCTATCCACTAACCGAAGGCCGACTGCAGGAAGAGCGCGAGGTGATGGACAGCGGCCGCATGAAACTTGTCGCCGAGGATGTTGTGAATGTCGCCGGCAAACCGCCGCGCGTGTTTTATACGATGCTGGTGCCTTATCTCGCCGCTGGCGAAGGCGGCCAGGCAGTGTTGGTGATTTCCCTGGACATCACCGAGCGCCGAGCGCTGGAGGCCCAGCTGCGGCAATCGCAAAAGATGGACAGCATCGGGCGTTTGGCAGGCGGAGTCGCGCACGACTTCAACAATCTGCTGACCGCCATCCTGGGTTTTGCCGACTTGGTAAAGGCAGGATTGGCGGCAGATTCTGCGGTGCGCACTGATGTAGAAGAAATCGAGCGAGCGGCTCTGCGCGCGGCAGAGTTGACCAGGCAGCTCCTGGCTTTCAGCCGCCAGCAAGTCATGGCGCTCAAAGTCGTCAACCTCAATGAAGTGATCGTGAACATGGACCGCATGTTGCGCCGCTTGATCAGTGAAGACATCGAATTGCAGACACGCACCAGTAGCGCACTGCCAAGCATCCTGGTTGATACCGGGCAGATCGAACAAATACTGATGAACCTGGTGGTCAACGCACGCGATGCCATGCCTGATGGCGGCAAGCTGACCATCGAAACCTGCGCGGTGGATCTGGATGCATCCTATGCGACAACGCACGAAGAAGTGGTGCCCGGCCTGCACGTCATGCTGGCAGTCTCGGACACCGGCAAGGGCATGGACAAGGCCACGCAGGCCCGCATCTTCGACCCGTTCTTTACCACCAAGGAAAAAGGCAAAGGTACCGGCCTGGGTCTTTCTACCGTGTTTGGCATCGTCAAACAAAGCAGTGGCCATATCTGGGTATACAGCGAAGCAGACAAAGGTACGACTTTCAAAGTCTATTTCCCGATCACCATTGCCGCCGCCGACGCACTGGTGGCGTCTGCACCGGCTGAACTTGCCAAAGTCTGCGCAACCATTCTGGTGGTCGAAGACGAGCCGCAGTTGGTGAAGCTGATGGTGCGCATTCTGACTGGCGCCGGCTACCACGTGCTGGCCGCGCACAATGGTACGCAAGCACTGGCACTGAGCGCACAGTTTGCCGGCAACATTGATCTGTTGCTGACCGATGTAATCATGCCGCAGATGAGCGGCAAACAATTGGCCGCCGCCTTGGCACCACAGCGGCCGGCGCTCAAGGTGCTGTACGTCTCGGGCTACACTGACAATTCCATTGTGCACCACGGCATTCTTGACGCAGGCGTTGCGTTCCTGCAGAAGCCGTTCTCGTTTGACACCCTCAGCCGCAAGGTCAGGGAAGTACTGGAATCATGATTCTGTACTACTTATTTCACTTGCTCGGCGGCCTGCGTACCAAACGAGGATAAAGCATGAATTCCGGCGCTGACACGTAGTGCTGGGCTGCTTCCCAAGCTAGCTTTGCAGCTTCTTTTTCTGCTCTGCTCGCTCTGCCGGAACTTCCATGTTGAATTCGCTATTGCACTTCGCCCGCCACCGGCTGGCTACTGCGCTGTTGCCAGGCTCGACCCTCTGCTTCACTGCATTGCTCTCCTGCCTTCTATTCACTGCTGATGACGCATTCGCGGCCAATGCTGCCAGCGAGGGCACCACTGGTGGCAAGGTGGTTGACCTGCACAAGGAAACCAGCGAGCCCACCATCGATGGCCTGCTTGATGAAGAGGTTTGGCAACATGCGGCGCTGGTCACCGACTTTCACCAGATGAGCCCGGTCGAATACGGCACGCCCAGTCAGCGTACCGAGGTACGGGTGTTCTATACCGATGAGGCGCTGTATGTAGCGGCGCGTATGTATGAAAGCGACCCTTCGCTAATCCGCGCCAACGTCATGCGGCAAGGGCAAACCCTGCAAAATGACGACTCGTTCAACCGGATGATCGATTCCAATTTCGACCGCCGCAGCGGCTACCTGCTCGAGATCAACGCCAAAGGTGTGCGCGTGGATGGCATCTATCAGAATGTGACCCAGGTCGATCGCAACTGGAGTGGCATCTGGCAGGCCAAGTCGCATATTGACGAGCAAGGCTGGACCACCGAGATTCGCATGCCGTTCCAGACACTGTCGTTCGACCCGAAGAATACTGCGTGGGGCATCAATTTCCGCCGCACCATTCGCCGCACCAACGAAGAAATCGCGTGGGTGTCGAGCAACCGCCTGATCAATCCCGGCAGCGCCGGCACTGCCAGCGGCTTCACCGGCCTGCAACAAGGTCTGGGCCTTGATGTAGTGCCGTATTTTGTCGCGCGCCAGAATAAAGTGTTTGGGCCGGCCGGCTACAAGGACAACAACCTTGAACCCCAACTCGACGTCTACTACAAAATCACCCCGCAGCTGAACGCAGCGTTGACGCTGAACACCGATTTCTCTGCCACCGAAGTCGATGACCGCGTGGTGAATCTGACCCGTTTCAACCTGTTCTTTCCCGAGCGCCGCGACTTCTTTGTGCGCGATGCCGACATTTTTGGATTCGGCCGCATCGGCAATGGCGTGGTATTTGGTCTGGAAACCAATGAAGCCATCCCCACCGCCTCTTTGCAAAACGGCAGGCCGTTCTTCTCGCGCAACATCGGCCTGTCTGCCAGTGGCCAGCCAGTAGACATCAGCGCTGGTGCCAAACTCAGTGGTCGTGTCGGCGCCTGGAACGTAGGGACGCTGATTGTGCGTCAGGACGAAGACTTGATCGGGAAAGTAGACGCACAAAGCATGTTCGTCGGCCGCGCTGCACTCAATGTATTGCAGGAATCGCAAATAGGCGTCATCGCAACCCAAGGTGATGCGCATTCCAACAACGACAATTCACTGGTTGGTGCCGACTTCCGCTATCGCAACTCCAAGCTGCCGGGCGGCAAAGTGGTGGAAAGCGAAGTGTGGTATCAACAAAGCGACAGTGCGCTGCTCAGCGGCAATAACGCCGCTTACGGTTTCGGCATCAGTGCGCCCAATTCCAACGGCTGGCGCGGCGCCTACAATTACAAACGCATTCAGGACAATTTCAATCCGGCACTGGGTTTTGTGAACCAGCGCGGCATTGAAGATCACGCGCTTGATTTCGGCTATCGCCAATATCTGGCGCCCGGCGGCATAGTGCGTTCGGTCTATGGCGGCTTCGACAGCTACCGCAACTTGAACGGCAACACCGGCGACGTGATTTCGGAAACCTATCAAGTACGCGCCAACGCCAACAACAACAGCAACGATGTGGTTGCCGCGACGCTGGCAGAAAAGCGCGAAGTGTTGACTCGCAACTTTGTCATCTATCGGCAAAGCGATGGCACACGCAGCATCACCATTGCGCCGGGCGACTACAGCTTCACGCAGACTACCGCCAGCATCACCACGGCCGGGCAGCGTGAATGGTCAGGTCGTCTTGCCCTTACCCAAGGTGGTTACTACAACGGCCAGAGCCTGCAAACCAGCGCGACTCTTGCGTGGGTACCCAAGCCCGGCTACAGCTTTCAAGGCGGTTATTCGGAAAACCAGATCGAATTGCCGCAGGGCGACTTTCTGGTGCGGCAATGGTCGTTCACATCAATCATCAACTTCACTGCTGATCTGACGTGGAGCAACCGCGTGCAATACGACAACATCAGCGAAAGCATGAGTCTCAACAGCCGCCTGTACTGGATACCCGAGCCGGGCCGCGAAGCCTATCTGGTGTTGAACTGGGGTCTGGTGGATCTGGACAAGGACAATGACTTTACGTCAACCAACCGGGATTTGACGCTGAAATACAACTACACGTTCCGCTTTTGAAACGGCTGTTTGTAGCTGGCAAGATCAGGGCTTTATGTTTCCTGTACCCCGGATTATTCTTCACAACAACAAAGGGACATTAAGTACCTTGTAGCAAGTACCTATAAAAATATCTTTTTGAAAAAGGAATCATTGATGAACGGGGCGCTTGGGTCTGCGGGCATTGAAGCCGCTCGCGTGTTCGACGAAGCCGGCAACTACGCTGAAGCGATGGAAGCGCTCAAACGCGCAAGCTTGCAAGGCGACCACATCGCCATGACCGAGTTGGCCCATCGATTGCTGGTGGGCGACCGCGCTCCGAAAAGCCCGAAGCATGCCATTTATTTTCTGGGTGAAGCCGCCAAAGCGGGTGAAGCGCGCGCACTGGCGCGCATTGCCGCCCTTACCGCTGCCGGTGCCTATGTGCAGCAAGACTGGCAACAGGCGCTGCGCTTGCTTGGCCAAGCGGCTGCCGCTGGCGACGCGGCCGCGCAAGGCCAGCTTGCATGCCTGCAGCCTTCCGATGCCCCCCCCGCACCATGGCAGGCAATGGCAGAGCGGGTTCCGCTGAACTACTGGCTGCAGGCTGCTGGTGAAGAGCGACTGCATGAGAATGTACGCCGTGTACCAGCGCTCGCGCCCCTGTCGGTGTGCAACTGGCTGATCGGCCGCGCGCAGGGCCGGCTCGAGCCCGCCCTGGTGTATGACTCAATCAGTGGCAAGGACGAGCTCCACGAGATGCGTACCAATACGTTGGCGCCGTTTGATTATGCGACTTTTGACGTGGTGCAGTTTCTTGTGCAGGCACGCATGTCGCTTACTTGTGGATACCCCATGCAACATTTCGAGGCGCCTTCAATCCTGCATTACGATGTTGGCCAGCAGATCAAACCGCATTTCGATTTCATCGACGCCAAGGCGTCAAACTATGCCGAACAGATCAGTCTGCTTGGGCAGCGCATGGTCACCTTCCTGCTCTATCTGAACGAGGACTATGAGGGTGGCGAAACGACCTTCCCGGAGCTCGGCATTGTCCATCGCGGCGCGACCGGGGGTGGGCTTTATTTCATCAACGCCCATGCCGATCTCTCGCCGGATCGGCGCATGCGTCATACGGGCTCCCCCCCCTTGCGGGGAGAGAAATGGATCATCTCCCAGTTCATAGTCAGCAAGCGCCTGCGCCCGTGAACCGCCCCACGGGGCGGATAGTGGACAACGTTAACTAAAAGTTGCCACTAATTAGAGGAAAAACGAATTATTCCTGCTGTTTTGAGGCAGTCGTGTAGACAACTTCCAGCAAGGCGAATAATAATCGGAATTCGCTTTATCCTTATATCCTCCTTAATTTTTCAAGATACCCATCTCCGATTTCACGAAGACGGGAACTTGGTGCAAAAGCAAGGACGGAGAATAAAGACAGGGGGAGGAGTAGAGCGAGAAAAGGAGAAGGAAGTTTGTAGTCTTCTCTATATGGATGCATGCCTACAAACATGCATGTCTACAAACATGCATGTCTACAAAGTCATCACGCAATATCAAAACATCAAACAACAACACGACGGGAGATATCGAATGAAGAAAAACAATGTATTCCCATGCAGGAAAAACCTGTTGCGCGGCGCAGTAGCCGCGATTATAGGTACATCGTTCGCGGCGGCTTACACGCCGGCGTGGGCACAACAACAGCAAGAAGGTGCGGCTGCCAAAAACATTGAAGAAGTGGTGGTCACCGGTTCGCGCATCGTACGCCGCGACCTGGAAACCAACAGCCCGCTGATGACAATCGACAAGCAAAAATTTGAAGACAGCGCCTTTATTTCAGTCGAACAAGCGCTCAACGAACTGCCGCAGTTCATGGCGGGTGGCGCGGCTATGAGCAGCGGCGCTGTCACCAGCCTGCAGGGTGCCAACGGCCTTGATGGCGGTCGCGGATCAGGAGACATGTTCAACTCGGGCCTGCTGCCCGATAACGCCGGCGTCATTGGTGTCGTGGTGCCGGGTGCCGCCAACGTCAACTTGCGCGGCCTGGGTGCCAACCGCTCGCTGACCTTGATCGATGGCCATCGTGCGATGCCGGTCAACGCATCGATGACGGTGGATCTGAACTCGATTCCGTCGATCGCCATCGGCGGCATGGAAGTCATTACCGGTGGTGCATCGGCCGTTTACGGTGCTGACGCGTTGGCGGGTGTCACCAACATCAAGTTCCGCGACAAGTTTGAAGGGTTGGAAGTGCGGGTAAAAGGCGGCGTCAACGAAGTTGGCGACGGCCAGGAATACCAGTTGGGAACCCTGTTGGGCACCAAAGCCGCTGATGGCAAGGCTCACGTAATGATCGGCATCGAGTACAGCAAGCGCGAAGCCGCACTTTGGAATAAGCGCGACTTTTTCCAGGAAGCAATGAACTCGCCCTATTCCAACGCCGGCGACTACATTTTCTCGCAGGATCCGTCTTACGGCTTTACTACTGCAGCAGGCGGACTCTTCAACGCCTTGACGAAAACCTGGAGCGGCAACGCGCCCAGCCAGGCAGCCATCAACTCGGTGTTTGCCAATCGTAATTGCGTAGACGCCGCTGGCGTGCAATTGGCTTGCGTGACCCCCACCAACCTCTCGCTCAATAGCGCCAACTTCAATCCGGACGGCACTATCTACGCGCGCAGTTCCTCCACAGGTAGCGCTGGGTCCACGCTCTATTACGGCCCGCAGGGTTACAAAGGGTCCAGCACTGCAAGCGAAGCAAGTCCCAATGAAATTGCCTGTACCACGAACGCGACACCCAATTTATTGGTCCCCGCAACATCGGGCGTCACTGCGGGTAACTCCGCAGTGTTCGCGGGTCAGCCTTGTAACCCCACTGTCAACCGGGTCGATTATGGACGCTGGCTGTCCAGCCCGCGCGATGCCTATAACCTGTTCGGTCGTGGCACTTTTGAGTTCACTGATCACCTCTCGGCCTACGGCGACTTCCACTTCGCCTCATCGAATACCGAAACACGGCGTGAACCGGCACCGGCAATCGGCAACGGCTTCAACGCTGTAATTCCGTTCCATACGCAACAGGGTGGCGATGCTATCTACCTGCCGTCAATAATTCTGACTCCGGGTACTGGCCAAGTTCCAGGGCAGACTCGTAGCGAATACCTTTCAGGCGGCACGCGTGGCACCAACTGCGGGCCGGTAGGAGGCTGCACAATGGCGCAGGCCTTCCCGGTTCCTGCGCAGTTGCGCACGCTGCTTGAATCACGCGCGATCTCCAACCTTGCGGCCACGGGCACCAACCCGTTCCGTGGTTTGAACGCCTGTAATGACTATGTGCTGGCAAACAACGTGGCCGCCGGCACCCAGGGCGTGCAAACCAACCCGGCCAGTGGCGCTCAATACATCGTCAATATCGATCCCAATACCGGACAGCCTCTGCAGAAGTGCGGACCGAACTCGGGCTGGCAGGTGAACCAGAGTCTTTCCAAATTGCCGATTCGCGGCACCAGCAACACTGAGCAGCTGTTTCAGGTAGCGTTTGGTCTGCGCGGGGATCTGGGCATTTCGGATTGGACCTGGGATGCGTACGGTTCGACTGGCGAATCGGTCACCCAGACCAAATACAACGGTTTCATGTCGAATAATGCTTATGCCCGCATCCTGGCCGCGCCAAACTTCGGCAAGGGCTACTCTGAACAGGGTGTGAGCTCGAAGTACCTGACTTGTACCAGTGGTCTGAATCCGTTTGACCCGAACCTCGTAATCTCCGCTGACTGCATGGACGCCATCTCGGCCAATGAAATCGACCGCAACGACATGAGCCAGCGTATTTTTGAATTGACTACTCAGGGCCATGTAATGAATTTGCCGGGTGGTGAAATGCGTGCCTCCGCAGGTGTGACCCATCGCACCAACTGGTATCAATTTGAGCCTGATGCCTTGCGTGATCGCGACTACACCACTGACGCATCACCGGGCGCCTTTGCCTCAGGCAGAATCCAGCAGAGCGTCAGCGTCAAGGAAGCTTATGGCGAGTTGCTCATTCCGCTGCTGAGCAACAAACCCTTCATCAAAACGCTGGAACTGGAGCTTGGGGAACGCTATTCGGATTACAGCACTGGCCAGGAGGTTAATACCTATAAAATCCTGGGCAGTTGGGCGCCGACGGATTGGATGCGTATTCGCGGCGGCTTCAACCGCGCCGAGCGCGCACCTAACATGTCGGAACTGTTTTCTACCGCCAGCGGCAGCGCCCAGTTTGCCTCGGCGCCGACTGACCCGTGCCGCAGCGACACTACGCTTGCTGCTTCCTTCCCTGGCCCAACAGCTGGCAGTACTGTCAACAACACTGCCACCACTGATCCGGCTTACCGCGCCAAGTTGCAAGCACTGTGCTCGGCCCAGATCAATGCCTGGGGTGGCAACAGTTCTTCCGACTACCATGCTGATCCGACTACCTGGAACGTCGCTGGTGGCGGCGCGCTCATCATCGGCAACCCGGAGCTGAGGAATGAGAAAGGCGATACCTGGACCTTGGGTGTGGCCTTTAGCTCACCGTTCGAGAGTTCGTTGCTAAGACAGTTCACAGGAACAGTGGACTGGTACGATGCCAAAGTGTCTGATCCAATCGAAGTCCAGCAAACGGCCTTGATTGTAAACAGCTGCTTCAACGTCAACGGGCTGAACCCAACCTTCGCACTGAAGGATGCCGGTAATTTCTGTGACTTGATCGAACGCGACCCATCGACCGGCGGCATCGTGCGTGTGTACAACCGTTGGGGCAACCAGGGTGAACTTCGCATCAAAGGTGTGGACGTGAGTCTGCGCTGGAGTGCATCGCTGGCGGAAATGGGATTCGGCAAACTGCCTGGATCACTGACGCTCACCACCAACATGAACGTCCTGCTCAACCAGATCCAACGTTATGGTGCAGACAAGATCGATGATTTTGCCGGCTATAGTGGTGCATCAAACCTGCGTGCCACCAACGGTATTGCCTATAACTGGGACCGCAATCGTGTGGCCTTGACCTGGGTCTACCGCCAAGGCACCGATGTGGCGACCACGTTCGCAACCGTGGCCGCTGCCGATGGCTCCACTGCACCCACCTTGCAGAGGAACCCGCTGCAGGTGGGCTATGAAGACAGCAACTTGTTGAACTTGACCGCAGGTACCATCATAGGATCGATGAACGTGTCGTTCAGTATCAGCAACCTGCTTGATACCAAACCAAAA
>CANCGR010000010.1 GCA_947377625.1 Gammaproteobacteria bacterium
TGGGCACGGGTGTGGGAAGAGTACTTCGAGAAGAACATGAACAAGCCCAAAACAGATGACTCGCTGGGCGGCTTCAAATAAGTCGAGTTGTTGCTGCATGCGCACGAGGGGACACACAAAATGAAAAGCCCACAATGGATGGCGCGCGGCGCTGCACTGACTGCTCTGGTGTTAAGCAGTGCAGCCTTCTCGCAAACAGCAATGAAGTTGTCGCCCGAGGATGTTCAGGCAATTCAATCGTTGGCCTCGCGCTACTTTTCTGTGCTTGGCTCTTGTGACGCTGAAGGCTTTGCTGATCTTTTTGTCGATAAAACCGGCTATTTTGCCAGCGGCTTCCGTGGCCACATGGTGGGCCGCGAGCGACTTTTGGCGCTGGTGAAAAGTGAGCGTCATTGTGATGTGCCAGCAGGGGCGCCTCCTGCAGCACGCGCGAATGACAGCAAACGGCCAGAGGTAGTGCTTACGGCGACTGCCACTGGCGCGAGCGGCCTTACCGATCTGGGTGCCGCCCAATATGAAGATGAATATGTGCATACCCCACAAGGTTGGCGCATTGCCGGGCGCACCGTCATCACCAGCGCCGAGAAAGCAGCAGGCATTGATGCCAAAGAATTAAGTGCCATCCATCGCTTGCTTGGGCCAAGTCTTGCCGACTACTACGTGACCAACGACAAGGGCATCAAGCAATTGATGACTACGGGTGTTGCGCTACGCATTGTCGAGGGCACGGTCACCGGCCACTCCTATGTGCAAGGTGGCGGGTATAACGATGATGTATTCGAGAAGCTTGGCGCGCAGCAGTGGCGTATCAAGTCGCGTACTTTTGTTGCCGCCGGGGCAGCAGTGACCAAATAAAATGAAGCTGCCGGGAAAGATCGGATCACCGTTGTCATTGCAAGCTTGCCTAACGCGCGGGCTGCTTTGCGCGGGTCTGCTTGCCGGCAGCGGAACACTGCAAGCCCAGTCAAGCACACCACAACACGATATTGCCGCCGTGCAACGCGTTATCGAAAAGCATTGCTTTGATTGCCACAGCCTCACCGACACCAGCGCTGACCTGAATCTTGAACGGAGTTTTTCGTTACCAGCTGATGCAGAGATTTGGGAAAAGGTGGTGCGCAAGTTGAACATGCGTACCATGCCGCCCCACGGTCAGAGCCGACCTTCAGAACAAGAATATGCCACAACGGCCGCAATGCTTGAAAAGCAACTGGATGCATCGGCAGCGCTGCACCCGGTTGCCAATGTACCTTTATTGCATCGATTGAATCGCACTGAATACGCCAGCGTTATCCACGATCTGCTCGATCTGAATGTTCCAGTGAAAGATTTGTTGCCACCAGATGATTCCGCGTTTGGTTTTGACAATAACGCCAGTGCGCTTGGCCTCTCGCCAGTATTGCTGGAGCGCTATCTCTCGGCGGCCGACCTCATCAGCAGCCTGGCCGTGGGCGACCCGGCGGCGCCAGCGCTCGCAACAACTTATCGCGTACGGCTTGATCTTTCCCAGGACCAGCCTATTGAAGGCTTGCCCATCGGCACGGTGGGCGGCTTGAAAGTGGAGCACCTGTTTCCGCTTGATGGTGAATATGAATTCAGCGCGAATTTGCTGCGCACAAATCTTGAATATATGCGCGGCATCGAAGTGCCGCACCAAGTTGAAATGAGCGTGGATGGCAAGCGTATCTTTTTGGCAAGCGTGGGCGGGCCGGAAGATTTGGCGTTAATGAGCAACCCTACTGCCGGTTCTGATGAGATAGACCAACGCCTGCGTGTGCGCGTGCCAATAACCGCCGGCTCGCATGAAGTGGCGGTGACCTTTATCCAGAAGCGTGCGGTGAGCACTGGCCGCCTGCAAGGCTTTGTGCGCAGTTCGGTGGACACCTTTGAAGCCGTTGGTCGCCCGCACATTGAAATGATGACGGTCAAAGGGCCGTTTAATCCCACCGGCTCGGGTAACACTATCAGTCGCAAGAAAGTATTTAGCTGCCAGCCAAATGACAACAGTACTCAATCAGCAGAATTATCCTGCGCCCGCGAAATCCTCAGCACGCTGGCCACACGCGCCTATCGTCGCCCGCTGGCAGAAGAGGACATGGCGCCGCTGCTGCAGTTCTTTTCTGCGGGTCGTGCAAAGGGCTCGTTTGATGCCGGCATCCAGATGGCCTTGCGCCGCATTCTGGCCAGCCCTGCTTTCATTTTTCGTGCTGAGGCGATTCCAGAGCAACTCGCTGCCGAAGCCTTGTTCAGAATTTCTGATATTGAGTTGGCGTCACAATTGTCGTTCTTCCTGTGGAGCAGCATGCCTGACGACACGTTGATGAAATTGGCAGTTGCCAACCAGTTGCATGAGCCAGACGTGCTGCGCACACAAACCCTGCGCATGTTGAAAGATCCAAAATCTGCGCGCTTTGTCGAGAACTTTGCCGGGCAATGGCTGCAGTTGCGCAATCTGAATAACGCGCGCCCCAATTCCGCTGACTTCCCTAATTTCGACGACAATCTGCGCACAGGTTTTCGCCGTGAAACCGAGCTGCTGTTTGCCAGCATTTTGCAGGAAGACCGCAGTGCATTGGATTTGCTACGTGCGGATTACACGTTCGTGAATGAGCGTTTGGCCAGGCACTATGGCATTGCCAATGTGTACGGCAGCCAGTTCCGGCGCGTCAGTGTGACTGACAACGCCCGCCTGGGAATACTTGGTCATGGCAGTGTGTTGACGGTGACCTCGCACGCCGATCGCACCTCGCCAGTGGTGCGCGGCAAATGGGTGCTGGAGAATTTGCTGGCAGCGCCACCGCCAGCGCCGCCGCCCAATGTGCCGGCACTGCCGGAAAACAGTGAAGAAAAATTGCCAAAGTCGTTGCGCGCACGCCTCGAGCTGCACAGAAAAGACCCGATATGTGCCGGCTGCCATGCAGTAATGGATCCCATCGGTTTTTCGCTGGAAAATTTCGATGCGGTGGGGGCGTGGCGCACGCAGGAATCCGGTTTGCCTATTGATGCGCGCGGCGTGCTCAGTGACGGCAGCGCTGTCAATGGCGTGGTGTCGCTGCGCAATGCACTGCTTGCTCGCCCTGATTTGTTCGTGAGCGCTATTACGCAAAAATTAATGATTTATGCATTGGGTCGAGGCATCGATGCTGGCGACATGCCCAGCGTGAGAAAAGTAGTGCGAGAATCTGCCAAGCACAATTACACACTGTCTGCACTGGTGCTTGGCATTGTTGAAGGCGCTCCGTTTCAAATGCGTATGAAGCCAAAGCAATAACCAAGAAAAGGACAAGCCATGTTTATTGCCAAAAAAGCATTATCCCGGCGAGCGCTGTTGCAAGGCGCAGGTTCCGCTATTGCACTGCCAATGCTGGATGCCATGACTCCTGCGTTTGGCGTTACTGCTGCAGCGCCCAAACGGCTTGGGTTCGTATACTTTCCCAACGGCGCCATGATGGATCACTGGATACCGAAAGCCACGGGGCGAGATTTTGAATTCACGCCAACTCTCAAACCGCTGGAACCCTTTCGCGAAAATTTGACTGTCATTGGCAATTTGTCACGCGCAGGCAACACCATTGGCGATCATGCCGTGGCAGCGGCGGGCTGGCTAACCAGCGTCTATGCTAAAAAGACCGAAGCCGAAGATGTGCTGGCCGGCACCACCATCGATCAAATCGTTGCGAAAGCCATTGGGCAAGACACAGCCTTTCCTTCACTGGAGTTGGCCACGGAAGATTTCACCGGCTACATCGGTGGCTGCACGCCCGGTTTCAGTTGCGCCTACATGAATACGCTGTGCTGGTCTTCGCCGACCACGCCGTTGCCGATGGAAATAAATCCACGTGTCGCGTTTGAGCGCCTGTTTGGCCGCGCCGGCAGTGCGCAGCAGCGGCGTGCCCGCATGAGTGAAGACCGCAGCATCCTCGACTCCATTACTGGCGATGCCAAGCGTCTGGGCCTGACGCTTGGCAGCAGTGACCGTATGCGCGTTGATGATTATCTGCAAAATGTGCGCGAAATAGAGCGGCGCATTGCACGCAGGGAAGCTGACAAGTCGGCGGCCATCGTTACCATTGATTCACCTGCAGGAATTCCTGACTCGTTTGAAGAGCACGTTGCGCTGATGTTTGAGCTGCTTGCCGCCGCGTATCAGACTGACCTTACGCGCGTGTTCACTTTCATGATGTCGAGAGAAGCCAGTCAGCGTACTTATCCGCAAGTCGGTGTGAATGAGCCGCACCACACCTTGTCACACCACGGTGGCGATGCCGAAAAAATTGTGCAGCTGGCCCGCATCAATCTGTTTCACATGCAGCAATTCGCCAAGTTTGTGCAGACGTTGAAGAGCACGCCCGACGGCGACGGCTCCTTGCTCGATCATTCCCTGTTGTTTTATGGCAGCGGCATGGGCGACAGCAATGCCCATGCTACCGATCCGCTGCCGTTGGTGGCGGTAGGCGGCATGGCAGGGCGCGGGCAACGTCATCTGTTACAGAGCGAAAAAACGCCGGTGGGCAATTTGTGGGTAGGCGTTGCCGACAAATTCGGCATTGCGATAGATCACATTGGTCACAGCAATGGCATTGTTGAAATCTAGGCGCTGGCTGGATTCCCGAGTGAAAAACTCATGGTGCTCAGTTGCCATGCTTGCGTTGCTGGTGAGTTTGGCGCGTGCAGCCACAGGTGCTCAATACGAAACTTCCGCTGATGGCACCACTGCGCTGCACTGGGCTGTGAACGATTCCAACTTGCAGGAAGTTAAATTGTTGCTCAAGGCCGGCGCCAATCCCAATGCGGCCAATCGCTACGGAGCAACACCCTTATTTACTGCAGTCACCAGCGGCAATATTGCCATGGTCGACACCTTGCTGGCTGCTGGTGCCAACGTAAACCAAGTCTTGCTGGAAGGTGAGACGGTGTTAATGACCGCCGCTCGCACTGGCAATGCGAAGATCATAAAGGCATTGCTGGCCAAGGGCGCAGACACACAAGCCCGCGAAAATTTTTACGGCGAAACCGCGTTGATTTGGGCCGTGGCAGAAAATCATGCGGAGGTTGTTGAGGCATTGCTGAATGCGGGCGCTGGCGTTGATACCCGTTCCTCTCCCACACATTTTGCGCACCGCTCAGCCGGCTTGTCGCTGTTGCCCAGAGGTGACTGGACGCCACTGATGTATGCCGCGCGCGATGGTGCGCTCGCAGCAGCTAATGTATTGGTGAAACACAAAGCCGATGTGAACTTGACTGATCCCGACGGCACCACCGCGCTGGTCTTCGCCATCATCAATTACCACTATGATCTTGCGGCCATGCTGCTGGACAGTGGCGCAAATCCCAATGTCGCTGATGCAAGCGGCATGAATGCACTGTTTGCCGCGGTCGATATGAAATCCTTGCCGTGGACCTTTGGCCGGCCGCAGCTGCAACCTGAGCCGCAGATGGGCGTCAGTGCGTTGATAAAACTGATGCTGGCAAAAGGCGCCAACCCCAACGCGCGTTTGGCCAAAGTCTTGATGCAGCGCGCCCACACCGATGGCGACCCCGCAGTGGGGCCTGGCGCCACTGCCTATATGCGCGCGGCGAAGGCCGGTGACCTGGAAACAATGGCGCTGTTAACCGAGCGCGGTGCCGATCCCAATATCGTCATGGAAAACGGCAACACCGCGTTGATGTTGGCTGCCGGTCTCGGCTGGCGCGACGGCAACATGGCGGTGCCTACCAAAGACCCCGGCACTGAAGAAGAAGCCATTGCTGCCATTCAATATTGCCTGGCCCATGGCGCTGATATCAACGCGGTGGGAGATAAAGGCAACACCGCACTGCATGTAGCAACAACCGGGCGTGGATCGTTGGTGATAGTGCAGTTTCTGCTTGAACACGGCGCTTCGCTCAATAACCGCAATGCTGCAGGACAAACGCCATTGGAGGCAGCACTGGCGAGCCGCCGGGATCGTAGCGATGTTGCAAAATTATTGCGTGCGGCGATGGGAAGTTCGCAATAAGCAGCGCTTAACAATCACCCGGATACATTCTGCATTTGAAGTCTTCCAACTGGCCTACGGCTTGCGGACTTTTCGCGCCGGGAAAAGCAGCGCCAAACACATAGACCGTTTTGCCACTGACACCGGCATAGTTGCCGGTTGCAGGGTAGTACCGATAAACATAGGGCGGCGAGACCAGAGACTTCTGCGTGCCGGGAAATAATTGCGGGTAGCTCATCTCTGCCCAGTCGAGCAACACTTCGGCATCAATGGTGGGCGTGGTGACGCGGCGCAGCAGCGCTTTTGTCATGGGGCTGTTGAGATTTGCCAGATCCTCGGCAATCAAGGCATGGGCTTCCAGCTGATTGGCACCGGGATAATCCATGATCATCAAGTCTGCCGAATCATTGGTTGCACGTAATTTGGTTTGCAAAATCTGGCTGGTGTTTACTGCATCTGGTCTGGCAGCGGTGGCGGCAATCAGAAAGGGCGGGTAAGAGCCTTTGGCATTTACTTGCCAGATCGGAGAGGCATCCTTGAGCACAGCCGGATCGGTGCCAAATGCATCCTTGACCAAGGCGCTGACAAAAAAGCTCGATTTGTCAGTCAAGTCGAAAGAGGCGGTGTCGATAGGAAACACATCGCGAATGTCGGTATCGATTCTTAATCCATAGGCCGCCAGATAACGTGGATCAGTTGCCACCAAGGCAACCAGATGCGCGCCAGCGGAATGTCCGAGCAACGAAATGCGCAGCTTGTCGCCGCCATATTGCGCAATGTTGTTGCGCGTCCAGTTGAATGCTGCCGCAATATCCTGCACCAACGCTGGATGTTGTACGTCCGGTGTCAAACGGTAATTGACCCCTACCGCCACAATGCCTTGCTTTGCCCACAGCGTTTGAAATTCAGTGGAGCTGGCCCCGCCGGTGTCGCCACGTTTCCAGCCTCCACCATGCACCCACATCACTACCGGGCAAGTGTTGAGCTTGCAGTAATTGGTTTGGTAGACATCCACCGTTTGCAGCTCATCAGGGCCATAGTGAATGTCGCGGGTGATATGAACTTCTTCTTCGCCACAAGCTAAACCCGTAATTGTCATTAGCAGGCTCAAACAAAGTACATGAATACTTTTTGTAGTCGTCATGGGTATTCCGGGTCCAGCGGTGGATGTATTTGATATCCAGTATAACGATCAACTATTGCCTGGGTTGACGCTGCCCATACAGGAATTTCCGCAACACCAACTTCCTTGCGGTTGAGTAGTGCCAACTTCAGCTACTCAAGCCAGCGCGCATCTGGCAACATGACTTGGCTGGTGACTGGATTCACGCTTGCGGCGTTCAGGAATACGACTACGAGAGCCGGCCATGCTGTTCGACAATGTTGCCACTGCGTTGTTGTTTGATTTCTACGGACTCGCCTTTTTCGTCATGGGCGTCAGCGTTCTGCTGGTTTCTGAATACAGCTCGGCAATGTTTTATACCCGCCACATTGCCCTGCTGGCAGGCTTCGGATTTTTCATGGGCATCGCCGGTTTCCTGGCTGGCAATGCTGCCTCCGCCAACCTCGCTTCCCTCAGTGCGCCGATACTGGTGCTACGCAGCGTTTCCTTCGGTTTCCTGATCGAATATGCGCGCCGCTTGTGGAATCAGGGGCCGCGCCAACCTGTGCCGTTGTGGCTGCCGCCAACGCTGGCGGGCCTTGTGGTAACAGGTGTTGCTGTTGTCGCTGGCGATGCGCTGGCCGGCATTGATGCCGCTGAACGTTATTTCATCTGCCTGCCTGTGTCCTGCATTATCGCGGGGGTGCTCTGGCGCGACAGCCGCACGACCGAAGCCGAATTGCGCAGCCTGGGTGTGCACCCTTGGCTGTTGCTGCTGCGTATTGCTTTCCTGCTGTTCGGTGTGCTGTCGCTGTGTCTGGTGCTGCGGCTTCCAAGCGCGCCTTGGCTGCCAACCAATCTGGAATTCCGCCAGTTGTTCGGCTTCCGGGTTCAGCTGGCGCACACTATCGTTGCCATCACCATTGCGCTGAGTCATTTCATGCTGGCGCGCCTGACTGCGCGCTTTGTGTTCCGGCGCAGCGTGGAGAACGCCGCTCTCATCGCCAACGAAGAGAAGTACCGCGCACTGTTCGAGATGTCGTCAGATGCCATCCTTACTTTCGACCAAAAAAGATTTATCGAGGTAAACCATAGCTGCCTGGCCATGTTCGGCTACGCGCACAAGCACGAGCTGTTGGGGCTAACCCTGCATGATCTGTCACCGTTCTTGCAGCCGGATGGTTCCAATTCCGAGCAACTGATGCTGGCCCACATCTACACTGCGCTGGCGCGTGGTACCCATCGTTTTGAATGGATGATCCGCCGCCACGATGGCACCACCTTTCCCGCGGAGTTCCAGCTCACGCCTATCAAACTGCCTGCGCAGGAGCTTATGCAGGCCATCGTGCGCGACATCGAGGCCCACAAACACAGCGAAAGCGAACTGAAAATGCATCGGGAAAACCTGCAGGAACTGGTGCGGGAGCGCACCGAGGAAATGCTGGTGGCCAAGACCAACGCCGAAAAAGCCAGTGCTGCCAAATCAGAATTTCTCTCGCGCATGAGCCACGAACTGCGCACGCCGCTCAACGCCATCATCGGCTTCGGTCAGTTGCTGGAGCTTGGGGAAGCCGGGGATGCCGCGCAGCAACGGGAATATCTGCGCCACATCGTTGCGGCTGGCGATCATCTGCTTATGCTGGTCAACGAGCTGCTTGATCTTAGTCGCATCGAGAGCGGCAACCTGCAGTTGTCGATCGAGTCAGTAGCGCTCACTGCGTTGATAGAAGATGCGATCTTGCAGGTGAGTCCGCTGGCAGAGCAGCGCAAGCTGGTATTTCGCCGGTTCTATCGTGACGCTGCGCCGTTCATGGTGAAGGCCGATAAAACAAGGCTGCTGCAGATTCTGCTCAATCTGCTGAGCAATGCCGTCAAGTACAACAAGGCAGGCGGTGAAGTTGCTATTCGCTTGTCTGCCGTTGCAGACGACAATATACGACTGGCCATCACCGACACCGGTCATGGCATTGCCAGTGCCGACCTTGATCGCTTGTTCAAACCCTTCGAGCGCCTGAATCAGGGTGAAAATAACATTGAAGGCACCGGCATTGGTTTGGCGTTGACCAAATATCTGACTGAAGCGATGCAAGGCAGTATTGGTGTCGACAGTGTAGAGGCACAGGGAAGCACATTCTGGATCGAGCTGCCGCGCAGTACGGCTGCACCTGCTCTGGTTGGTGCTGGCGCCACTGACGGTAAACACCCAAGAGCGCCCTCACCACACACCATGACGCTGCTGCTGGTGGAAGACAATCCACTGAACGTACTGCTACTGGAACGCTTCTTCGGCAACAACCCTGGCTACCAGCTGTTTACTGCCACCGATGCGCAGCAGGGTTTGGAACTCGCAGTCAGGTTGCAACCGCACCTGGTGTTGATGGACATCAATCTGCCGGGCATGGATGGTTTCGCCGCGCTGCTGGCCCTCAAAGCCAATGCCGACACAGCCCACATACCCGTGATCGCCATCTCGGCCAATGCAATGCCGGAACAAGTGGCGCGCGGCCGCGCCGCCGGCTTTGTCGACTACTTCATCAAACCGCTGGACCTGGCCGAACTGCTTAACTACCTCGACCGTTTCAAAGCTCCGCTGTAGCAGCGGTTAAATTGAACAAAAATTAATTCCCTCGCATGAATTCTTAATAAGCACTTCAAACGTCGACCGTATAAAACTCAATGCCACCATTGAATTTTTTGAGGTCGACCATGCGTATATTGAAACTCGTAGTAACTGCCACCCTGGCCCTTTCTTCAACGCTTGCACTGTGCTTCCCGGCCACTGTTGAAAAAAGCGGCAATGACGATCTTTTGATCCGTTGGGATAACGGTGGGCGTAGCGTTGATGTGTGGGTTGAATATCGCGCAGCTGACAAAAAGCCTGAGCGCGAACTTGTTTCCAGGCAAGACAGCGATGGCCAATATCTATTACCAGCCAAGGCCGGGCGCCCCTATATTTTTTTGGTGACTGCTGATGGCAAGCAGCAAGCGTTGGCCGAACGACTACTCCCTTTGCAGGGTGGCAACAACTTCAGGGACCTTGGTGGCTATGCCGCCGCAAAAGGACGCGCGGTGAAATGGGGCATGCTGTATCGCTCCGGCACCATGGTCGACTTGACCAGTAACGACTATCACTACCTCGACTCGCTCGGCATCCGTGTGGTGTGTGACTTTCGCAGCACCGAAGAACGTACCAGCGAGCCTACGCAGTGGCAAAGCTCTACTGCACCGCAACGCAAAGAAACGGACTATGTATTGGACATGAAGATATTGGGAGCCGGTCTTGCGAAACCCAACTTAAGCCCAGCTGACGCCCGCCAGGTGTTCGCCGATTTCTACAAGGAAGTTCCCTTCACCTTTGCCGCGCAATACAAGGAAATGTTTGCTGAGCTGCTGGCGGGCCATGCGCCTTTGGCGTTCAACTGTTCGGCAGGCAAAGACCGCACGGGCGTTGCCTCTGCGCTGCTGCTGCGCGCCTTGGGCGTGAGCCACGAAGACATCATCGCCGACTATCTGCTTTCCAATCAGTACTACAAACAACGTCCGTCCAAACCTGGGGCGACTGATGCGACCAGCCGCATGTTGGCCAGCCTGCCAGTTGATGTGTTGAAAGTCTTGATGGGAGTAGATGCGCAATATGTCGATGCTGCTTTTGCCGCCATCAATGAGCGCCATGGCAGCTTTGAAAACTACATGGCCAAAGAGTTGGGCGTTGATGCGGCGGGGATGCAAAAATTGCGGGAGCTCTACACACAATAGTCACATAGTCGATCGATCCGCTTGCCGCAGTCTTGGTGGTATAAGCCTGGTAGATCGGGATTGGTATCGTAATGAAGACGCCTCCGGTTTGCGGGAGCTGGATCCCGTCGTAGTCGCTGCTATAGGCCACCACCTCTTAACACCAATATGTAACCGCGAACTCCTATATGGATATAACGGTTGTGTAGATATAAAAAACTACTCATCGCTTGTAACAAATGACTATTTGCTCTCTCTAATGGGTGAATAAGTCCGGTGCAGTGGTCTCTATATGCTCCTGATATTTACAGCCTTTATGTATCTTTGAGGAGTCATTCATGATGCTGACAAAAAAAAATCTGGCAATACCTGCCCTGCTGCTGCTGAGCGTGCTCTTGCTGCGGCCGCTTTATGCCGATGAGAAGGCTGTCGTTATTGCACCTCCGGTTCTTGATAACCCCAAAACAGCCGGAGAACTTCGCAAGATGGTGCTGGCCGGTGGCTGTTTCTGGGGAGTTCAGGGGGTATTTCAGCGTGTTCAAGGTGTACGCAAGGTGGTCTCAGGTTATGCCGGTGGCAATAAAGCCAATGCCCACTATGAAATTGTTGGCACTGGCACCACTGGCCATGCGGAATCGGTCGAGATTACCTACGACCCGGCAGAAGTTACTTATGGCACGTTGTTACAGGTGTTCTTTTCCGTGGCGCACGATCCAACACAGTTGAATCGCCAAGGGCCTGATCGTGGCACCCAGTATCGTTCCGCGATTTTCTTTGGTGATGAGTCTGAAAAGAAAATTGCGCAGGCCTATATCAAACAACTCGATGAAGCCCACAATTTTCCGGTATCCATCGTAACGCGTGTAGACCGGCTCGGCGCGTTCTATGCGGCAGAGGATTACCACCAGGATTTTCTGCTGCGCAATCCAGGCTATCCCTACATCGTGTACAACGATCTGCCAAAAGTTGAGCACCTCAGACAAACATTCCCTGAGCTCTACAGCAAGGAGCCGACGAGGATCACAGACGTCAATTCGGCGCCGCGCATGCACGGAGATAGCTTATGAGCAAGGGCAACAACAGCCTCATTCACCCGGTGTGGTTACGGGTAACCCATTGGCTCAATGCCATTGCAGTGCTGCTGCTGGTGATGAGTGGTTGGCGTATTTACGATGCAGCGCCCTTTTTCGATTTCGTCATTCCAAAGAATCTTACTTTGGGTGGCTGGCTCGGCGGTGCGATTCAATGGCATTTCGCAGCGATGTGGTTACTGGTGTGTAACGGGCTCGTCTATCTGGCCTGCAATGCACTCAGCGGGCGGCTCTTGCACAAGTTCTTCCCCTTGTCGCCTCGCGCCTTGGTGGCCGACCTGGTGTCAGCCTTGACAGGCCGCCTCTCACATGCCGATCCCAGTCAATACAATGCGGTGCAACGTTTGGCCTATCTGTTCGTCATCGCCGATGCCGTGTTGCTGGTGCTGTCCGGTTTGGTGCTGTGGAAGTCAGTGCAGTTCCCGATTTTGCGCGAACTGCTGGGCGGTTATGAAGCAACTCGCCGCGTACATTTTTTTGCCATGTCGGCGCTGGTGGCTTTTGTCGGTGTTCATTTGGTGATGGTGGCGCTGGTGCCTCGCACATTGCTCGCGATGATTCGCGGACGCTAGGGAGTGATAGCTATGTTAAAGAATTTTTCCAGACATTTCGTAATCAGTAACGATGTAGTTCTCAAGGATGTGCGCAAGGACATCGGGCGCTATGTTGCAGACTCTTCACGCCGCGCCTTCCTGCAACGCTCACTTACCCTCGGCGGGCTGTCACTGCTAAGTGGTTGCGACATCGTCGATGAAAACAGCGTGGATACCGCGCTATCAACCATTTCCCGCTTCAACGACCGCGTGCAAGGCTTGCTGTTCAACCCAAGCCACCTGGCACCGACCTATGCTGACTCGATGATCACACGCCCGTTTCCTTTCAATGCCTTCTATGGCGAAGATCAAGTGGTAGTGGTTGACGAGGCTGACTATCAACTTGAAGTAGGTGGCATGGTGGCCGACAAGCGCACCTGGACAGTGGCGGAATTACGCGCCATGCCACAAATTGATCAGGTAACACGTCACATCTGTGTTGAAGGATGGAGCGCCATCGGCAAATGGGGCGGTGTGCCGTTTGCAAATTTTCTGCAGCGGGTGGGAGCAGACCTGAGCGCCAGCTACATTGGCTTCAAATGCGCCGACGACTACTACACCAGCATCGACATGGCCACCGCGCTGCATCCGCAGACACTGCTGGCGCTGACCTATGACGGCCAGACGCTGCCGCCCAAGTATGGCTTTCCAATGAAGCTGCGCATGCCCACCAAACTGGGCTACAAGAATCCCAAACACATCAAGGCGATATTCGTCACTAACACCAACCCTGGCGGCTACTGGGAAGACCAGGGTTACAACTGGTTCGGAGGTAGCTGAGCTCACTCAGTTGCACTGATCAACCGGCATTTTGCCATTCACTCAACGCAGTCAATCAAGGAAATTATCATGAAGAAATTAGCTGTAGTGTTGTTGTCGTCCTGCCTGGCGTTCGCTGTCAGCAGCACCTTTGCCCAGGATACCGCGTCCAAAGATGCGATGGCCAAGGAAGCCATGTCGAAAGATGCCATGAGCAAAGATGCGATGGCCAAAGAAAAAATGGCAAAAGACAAAATGGCCAAGGACGCAATGTCAAAAGACGGCATGGCAAAAGACGCTATGGCCAAGGATGGGATGGCAAAAGACGCCATGTCGAAAGACGCGATGGCCAAGGATGCAATGAAAAAGTAAGCATTTGCCAGGATCGGGACTTCGGTCCCGATTCATCTCCGGCATCCTGCGCAAGATCGAAGCCACTCACTTTGGCCATGTTTACGGCGCCGCTACTTCGACAGAGAGTACTGTTTAGCATAACCAAGCAGCGGCAAGATCCCTCTCGCCCCAGCCAACGCTACCCACAAACAGGTAGCGTTCATCTTCTTGTTCAGTACTTGATATTGGCCTCAATACCAAAAGTGCGCGGATCATTGAAGAAGCCCTGCACACCAGCCCTTGGCGAACCCGACTTGTAGAACACATGCTCTTCGTTAAACAGGTTGCGTGCCCACAGTGCGACGGTGAACTTGGTAGTGCTGTTGCCCATGTCGATGTCGGCAATGGCAAGGCGGCCGTTGAAGACCAGTGCCTTGTCACCCTTCGGCTGCTCATAGCGCACGGCCCTGGTCACTGTGTCGTATTCGCTGTCGGTGTAGTTGCCGTAATAGCCTGCGTCGTAATTGCCATCCAGATGCAGGCGGAGTGTGAAGCCACTGTAGGGCACCTCATAGTCGATCGATCCGCTGGCCGCATACTTGGGAGTGTAGACCTGATAGATCGGGATCGGCGTCGTGATGAAGACACCGCCTGTTTGCGGGAACGGGTTGACGGTGTTGGGTATCTCGACACTGTTATAGGCATAGCTTGCCGTCAGCGTCAGTCTTTCCATGGGTGCAACAGTGAGCTCAACTTCCACGCCTTTCAATTTGCCTGTGCCTGGCGCGTTGACAGTATTGGTGGTGGTGCGTGTGGTGGCGACGCGTGTACCGTTGATCACGTCTTCATACAAGCCGCTGAAGTCGAGCTGGATGCCATCGTAGTCGCCGCTATAGGCCGCCACATTCAAGCGCGCGCGGCGATCCCAGAATTCCGTCTTGGCGCCAACTTCAAACATCGCCACTTTTTCCGGATTGAATTGCGCATAGTTGAGTGAGCGCGAATTGGCACCACCTGATCGGTAGCCCGTGCTCCATTTGCCATACACATGCACGTTCGAATCTACATCGTAGGCAAGATTGACGAGCGGATCGAAGCGCGACCAGGCAGTGTCAAGCACTACCGGCGCAGTCACGTTCACACCGTTGACGGGCACCACTGGCAGCGCACCGTTCACAGTGAACAGCTGGCCGTCCTTCTTGTCGCGCGTCCAGCGGCCACCGACCGTCAAGTGGAAACTGTCGTCGGCGATCGCTGGTGTGTAGGTGGCTTGGCCATAAACGCCAACGCTGGTGGTCTTGACACGGCTTGCGCGCTGGATCACTTGTGTTGCGTAGTCGATTTGCCGCAGGACATAGGCGCTGCCTGCCGCGTCAGTAAATTGGTTGGTGTTGAACGCCTGCGCATTGTCAGTCACTTTCTCTTCGTAATAGAGCGCGCCGGTCGAAAACTTGATGCGGTCCGTCTCGCCGATCGCCTGGAATTCCTGGCTGCCCTGATGTTGGCCGAATTGCGCCAGGCTGTAGCGTGAGAATTGGAAATTCAGGAAGCTGGGGATCACCGTGGCAGAGGCGGTGGCCTGCTGCAGTGTCGATGCGCCCGAGCCGTTGTCATATTGGCTCTGCGTCAGTTCACGGTATGAGGTGATCGATTTCAGTGTCAGCGTTGGCATAAGTTCCCAGTCGAGACCAAGGCGAACGCCATCCGTTTCGCCAACGCTGGGCTGTTGCGGCGAGCCCACGGCAGCGGTCGAGGCACGTGTTGGCTGCAGCTTGAACAGTGCTGCCTGGGTGTTGGCCAATACTGCGGGTGATCCCGATGCGGCTGCCGGCAGACCCGTGCCTGCCGAAAGCTGCTGATAATAAAGCGTGCTGGTCGCATCATAGGAAGTGTCGTAAGACAGATCGGCCTTGAAGCCGTCGATCGGCTGCCACAGGCTTTCGATGTGCAGGCCGCGCTTGTCGAAGCTGTTAAAGTCTGCGGCACCAAGCAAGGGGTTGGTGACAAACCCGTCGCGGGCGCTCGCAATGGCATCAACCTTCAAGCTGATGTTGGCAAATTCGGGCAGATCAATATGCGTCTCACCCTTGTAACCGCCGTAGTTGCCCACGCCGAGGGTGGTATTCATCTTGAACATTCCGCTCGGGCGCTTGGTGACGATATTGACCGCACCGCCTTCTGTATTGCGGCCAAACAGCGTGCCCTGTGGTCCTTTGAGTACCTCGATATTCTCAATGTCATAGAGCGCCGCCCCCAGCCCTTGCGCACGGCCCAGATAGATGCCGTCGATATAAACGCCAACGCCTTGGTCGCGCGCGGGCTGGTTGCTGTCTGATAACACGCCAATACCGCGGGCGTTGATGATCAGTGCGCCTGGCCGCGAGAAGAAAGGTGCAACGCGCAGAGAGGGTATGGCGCCATCGCCGAGATCAAGCAGCGACTGAACATGGCGATTAACAAGGTCATCGGTCGTCAAAACCGAAATTGAAATCGGTGTTTCTTGCAGGTTCTCGCTGCGTTTTTGTGCAGTGACAAGCACTTCCTCGAGGCCCCCGCCTTCGGCCTGGCCTTTCGCGGCAGCGACGTCGTCCGCGCTGGCATGAGTGGCGGTCAAGCCTAGGCAAGCCGCCGTGATGGCGATTGCGATATTTGTCTTGATTGGTTTGTTCATTATTAAGTCTCTTAAAGTTTTGTGATTTAAATTGTTAAAATTTTTAGTGTTTCAAAAATTTATTTGGATATTCGTGTCATGTAAGCGCCATATTTTTGTTTGGCAGCATGCTAATACACGTAACAAGTGCGGCTTGTTAAGAAAACACGATTTAATAAAACCCTATTAAAGTCTTGGCATTTTCTTTTTGTGATTTTCATTAGGTTGCGTTTTTGTGCGCGAAAATGTGGATCTGGAGCGAAGTGCCAGGCATCTGCGGTTGGTCGTGGGTGGTTGTCGGGAGAAGTACTTCGAGGAGAGATTGGTGCCAGGAAAGGATGCTGCTCGCCAACTGATGACGCTTCAAATACGGTACGGCTGCAGAAACACTTCTAGCCGTGCCAGCTCACACTTGAACGCTGCATCACGCGGCGCACGGCTGCTGATGTAACCCGGTTGGGCATTTGCTGATCATTGCTTTCAGGGCTGCTCAGACATATGTTCCCCTGACTGATCCAGGGAAAATGCAGCCATGCCTCAAACCATTCGTGTCGTCGCCAGCCTTGCCGTGCTGGCCCTCACCTTCGCTTCTGGTTGCTCCCAGATGAAGCTTGCCAAGGTCTACCCCGAATTTCGCAAGGCCGCTGCCGAAGCGCGCCTTCCTTTGGGTGAGCGACTGCGCTTGCCGCCTGG
>CANCGR010000011.1 GCA_947377625.1 Gammaproteobacteria bacterium
GCCTCTCCCTTGGTGAAGCGCGTTTCTCCCCAATTTTTCGTACAAGTAGCAGTGCCCTCGCCGTTAAGGCGCACTTTTGACTATCTGCCCTTGGCCGAACATCCCTTGCCCAAGCCCGGTTGCCGGGTAACAGTCAGCTTTGGGCGCCAGGAACTGACTGGATTGGTCACGGGTCTTAGCACCGAAACTGATGTCCCTGCTGAAAAGTTGCGGCCGCTGGTTGCCATCCTTGATGAAGAACCGCTGCTGGACGAGCACCTGCTCGCCTTGTATCGCTGGGCCAGCAACTACTACCTGTTTCCTTTGGGCATGGCTTTGCAGACGGCCTTGCCCAAGCAATTACGAGAAGGCCTTACATCTACGCTGGCAACACCAATGGCATGGCAGCTAGTCAGGAAAAACAACACCGAACACAAAGTACGCAGCAGCCAGCACCAAAAAATCCTGGATTTGCTGGCGAGCTACCAGGTACTGACCGCCAAAGAGCTGTCCGTGTTGCTCAACAAGCCGGCACGAGCTGCATTGCTTTCACTGCAAGCAAAGCAATTGGTTGAAGAAGTGCCGCTGTCATCTGCCGCCGCCACGACCGCGCAGCTCGCCACACAACCGCTGACTCCGGATGACGAACAGGCCGCTGCGTTATCCACACTGCGTGCTGCCAAACCAGGTTTTCACTGCTACCTGCTCGAAGGCATCACCGGCAGTGGCAAGACCGAAGTTTATTTGCAGCTGATTCACGACATGCTGACCAAGGGCAAGCAAGTATTGGTGCTGGTGCCCGAGATCAATCTCACGCCTCAAACAATTGAACGTTTTTCCCGGCGTTTTAACGCCAGAATCGTCGCCTTTCATTCCGGCCTCACCGACAAACAGCGGCTGCAAGGCTGGCTGGAAGCACGCGATGGCAGTGCGCATATCGTGATCGGCACCCGCTCAGCCGTGTTCACGCCACTGGCCAAGCTGGGCCTGATCGTGATTGATGAAGAACACGACGACTCTTACAAACAGCAGGATGGCTTTCGATATTCCGCGCGTGATGTCGCCATCTACCGCGCCAACATGCTGAAAATTCCGGTCTTGCTGGGCTCGGCCACGCCTTCACTGGAGAGTTTGCACAGCGCCCTTTCCGGCCGCTTCCAGTTGTTGTCGCTGACCAAGCGTGCCGGCAACGCCAGGCTACCCACCATTCGCATGCTTGATCTCAAAATGCAAAAGACCCAGGCAGGCATCTCGGAACTGTTGCTGGCTGAGATCGCTGCTACTTTGTCAAAACGCGAACAAGTATTGGTGTTTCTCAATCGCCGGGGTTTTGCACCAGTACTGCTGTGCCGCGACTGCGGCTGGATTGCCCACTGCGACCGCTGCGAGCGGAGTTACACATTGCATCAGCAACCAGCACAGCTGCGTTGTCACCACTGCGATGCGCAAAGACCTGTGCCGCGCCACTGCCCCTCCTGTCGCAGCCCCGCACTGGAAGCCATGGGTCTGGGCACTGAACGCAGCACCGGCTATCTCACTGAGCAGTTTCCCGACTTTCCAGTGTTGCGCATCGACCGCGACAGCACACGCGCCGTTGGCAAACTCGATACGATGATGGAAACCATCCACAGCGGCATCCCCTGCATTCTGGTGGGCACGCAGATGTTGGCAAAGGGTCACCACTTCCCGCGCGTCAGTCTGGTGGCAGTGCTCGATGCTGACAGCGGTCTGTTCAGTGCAGATTTTCGCGCCCAGGAAAACCTCGGGCAATTGCTGACCCAAGTGGCCGGCCGCGCCGGGCGCAGTGATATTCACGGCCAGGTGCTGGTACAAACCTATTACCCCAATCACCCAGCGCTGCAGCAACTGGCAGCGCAGGGATATGGCAGTTTTGCACGGCAATTACTGCAGGAGCGCGCGCTGGGCCACTTGCCACCTTATGTGCATTTCATGCTGGTGCGCGCCGAAGCCAACCAGCCCCAACTGCCGCTGGATTTTCTGCGGGAGCTGGCCGAGCAACTGTGGCAAGAAGCACCCAGAGAATTGAAACTGTTCGGGCCGATGCCGAGCCCTTTCCTCAAGAAGGCCGGAGTATTCCGCGCCCAGTTGGTACTGCAAGCACCCAAGCGTTCGATCCTGCAAAAGCTGGGCGCTTCACTGCTGAACCTGATCGAAACCAACAGCCTGAACCGCAAAGTGCGCGCGCTGGTCGATGTTGACCCGATTGATTTCAGCTAAAACACCCTCAATGATGCGATGTAGTTTTGAGGACTCGCCCGATTACAGGATAATGTCGCACCCAAGATTCACGAACCTGATTCAATCGATGGCACAAGATTTCGCCAAGCAACGCCCACCCCAGCAGCAAGCTTCCCGCAAACCGGCACGCGGCGCGCGTCCTCCTGCCCGAGTGTCGCGTTTGAACTGGTTCATTTCCGGCTTTCTGTTCGGCGTGCTGTGCCTGGCCGGTGGCTATATCGCGTTGCTGCAATACCAAAACAAACATGTGGATACGCTTGAAACCAGCACAGGCAAAACCGCTCCCGCCAAACTGCCGGCTTTTGAGTTCGGCTTTTATCATGAATTGCCCAACGCGGAAGTGCCGGTGAAAGCACCTGACTCCCCAGGCTCAGCGACTGCAGTAACCGCCCCCACTGTTAAAGCAGCAACCGCAGCACATACTGCTGCCACTGAAGCCGCCGCCATAGCAGAAGCCGCTGCAGTGAGTTTCATGCTGCAAGCCGGCTCGTTTCAGGACAAGCTGGAAGCCGATGAACGTCGCGCCAAGATCACACTGTTGAACATGTCAGCAGAGATCGTGCCTGGCGTGGTAGCAGGCCGCACCTGGTATCGTGTGCAAGTGGGACCCTTTAATGGCCGCAATGCAGCGGAAGACGCACGCAAGCAACTATCGGCCAGCAACATCGATTCCATTCCGCTGTTAATGCGCTGACAACACACCGCACTTTGGTCGAGCGCCGCAAGGCCGAACTTGCCACAACCCGAATCCAGTCGCTTTATTTTTCAGGCCAACCATGACTCCCACCGATATCAAACTTCACAAGAAATCCGGACTGCTTGAGCTCAAGTATGAGGATGGCTCCAGCTATTCGTTGCCGGCCGAGTTGCTGCGGGTGTATTCGCCCTCTGCCGAAGTGCGTGGCCACGGCCAAGGCCAGGAAGTGCTGCAGACCGGCAAGCTGCATGTAAAAATCATGTCCATAGATATGGTGGGCAATTATGCGATCCGCCTGCATTTTGATGATGATCACAGCACCGGCATCTACACTTGGGATTATTTGCATGAGTTGGGCGTGAACCAGCAACCGATGTGGACTGACTACATGAAACGTATGCTCGCTGCCGGCGCGAGCCGCGAGCCGCCACGCGATCCGGCTGTGCAGATCGTCAATATCATGCCACTGAAACACTGAGCACCAGCAATGAACGACAACAAACAGGACACCACGCATTTCGGCTACCGTGAAGTGCCGGTGGCTGACAAAGTTTCCCTTGTAGGCCAGGTGTTCCACTCAGTGGCCGGCAAATACGATTTGATGAATGACCTGATGTCGTTGGGCACTCATCGATTGATCAAACGCTTCACCGTTGAACTCAGTGCAGTACGTAGCGGCCAGTACGTGCTCGATCTGGCCGGTGGCACCGGCGATTTCAGTTTGTTGTTTGCACCGCTGGTAGGTAACGAAGGCCAGGTGGTGCTGGCCGACATCAATGAATCAATGCTGCGTGTTGGACGCGACCGCGTCATCGACGCCGGCATGCCGGGCCCTATTGCATTCAGCCTCGCCAATGCCGAATGCCTGCCGTTTGCTGACAACAGTTTCGACTGCATCTGCATCGCCTATGGCTTGCGCAATGTCACCAACAAGGAAGCCGCGCTGCGCTCAATGCTGCGCGTGTGCAAACCCGGTGGCCGCGCGCTGGTGCTGGAATTCTCGAAGCCGCGCAATGCACTGGTGGGCAAAGCCTATGACCTGTATTCCAAGCTGTGGCCGGTCGCCGGCAAGCTGGTGCTCAACGACAGCGACAGTTACCAGTATCTGGTGGAAAGTATTCGCATGCATCCCGACCAGGAAACTCTCAAACAAATGATGCTGGATGCCGGCTTCGCGCGTTGTGAATATCACGACGTGATGGGCGGCATCTGCGCCATCCACATCGGTTACAAGAGCTGAACATGTCATTCGCGCTGCTGCAAAGTGCCATGCTGCTGCCACTGGAACTGGCCGTCAACGGCGTGTTGGTGCTCGATGCCAGTAGCAGGGCACGCTTGAGCAAACTGGCAGGCAACACCTTGGCGCTCGTGGTGCGACAACCGGAATTCACGCTGTATCTGTGTGTGGATGCCAACAAGATACGCCTGAGCTCGCGCCATGAAGGCCCAATCACCACCACCTTGCTTGGCACTGCCAGCGCACTGGCAAGCTTGCTGATCAAGCGCGAACCACTCACCAACCTGCAACATACAACGCTGGAATTACGCGGCGACACCGGCTTTGCCCAATCCTTGCAAAATCTGCTGCTAGATTTGCACATCGATTGGGAATACCACTTGAGCCGGGTGATGGGTGATGTGCCCGTACAAATGCTCGCCTCGGGTGTAAACAAGTCGCAAGCTTATCTGCGGAAAACCGCACAGCGGATAAGCCAGGATGTCGAAAATTTTCTTCATGATGAAAGCGGTCTGTTGCCTGCTGCTGCCGAACTGGAAAACTTTTACAGCGATGTGCAGGCACTGACACTGCGGCTGGACCGGCTCGATGCCCGCCTGCAAAGTCTCACCGTTCACAAGGTTTGAATTAATGTCATCACGACTCTCACATTTGCCTGCACTGCTGGCAGCGCTATTGCCATTGATGGCCACCCCTGCGCTGGCTATCGAGACGCAAACATTTTCGGCATTGGCTTTTCGCGGCAACAAAGCGCTCGACACTTCCAGCACTGTTGATTTCACGCTTACTGAACGCGACCTTGAAGGATTTGAGAAGCACGATCGCGAAATGGCCGAAACCCGTTATTTCAAACGTTTCGGCAGCAACGAAGTGATGCTGGGCTATCACATCGAGTTTAACCGCACCGGTCTGCTTGGCAGCGAACATCGTTTCATGGAACAGATTCGTCACCAGTTCACCCTCGACAACAACAACTTCGATACATCGCTGCGCCTTGAAGAACGTTATTTCGATGCCACTTCCATCGACGGTTCCCGCTTGCGCTGGCAAAGCCGCTGGAACGTGCCGCTTTCACCAGGCAATCTGCTGCGCGTGGGGTATGAATGGATTTACAACATCGACTACATCTCGAAAAGCACGCAGCGTGGCCCCAGCCAGAACCGGTTTATCACCAGCGTGCAGCACACACTGACCAACAGCGACAAAGTGGAAGTAGAGTTTCAGGCGCGCTTGCTGCACGTGGTAGGAGCCGCCAACACCATGCAGAATCAGGTGCAGTTGCTTTATAACCACAGCTTCTGAGTTTTCCCCATACGAGAGAATGTGTCGCGGTAACTGCAACAATCAACAACATTGATTGCTGATTATTCCCGCCTCGATTCAAACAGCGGCAAGCTGATATATGCGTCTTGATCAAAATTGTCTGCTAACCAATCGCCATCGTTTTTTTTCACACGTATGACCTACTTGCTCTCACCCCAATAGGCACTGAGCACTTTGCCGTTGTGGATATAGAACACGGCATTGTCTTTCAGCACTGAACGGTCGCTGTAATAGGCATAGATTGGCACAAAGCCTGAATCAATGCGCACGGCAGCAGTACTGCTAACAGCAGCAGTGGTAGTAACCGGCGCAGCCACTTCACTGATCAGACGCCCCGCGTTGCTGACGCCAGCCTTGCTGATTTCAAAGCTGTACAAGGCGGTATGGGTGTAGTCGTACCAGAACCAGGGATTTGTCACGGCGCCCCGGTATTGATTGTAGGCAGGCATGGTTTCATTCACTTGAATTGGCAGTGCCAGCCGCGCCGGCTCGTTGCCAGCTGCAGGCAGAAAACTCACCGCATGGTGATCCCACAGGGCTGCAGAATCAGTGCCGCGTTTGCCAATCACCACCGAGTTGATTTCTTTCGGGCTCGCCAGATTGCTGACATCGAACAACGACAACTTCACGCCCTGGTAAAACGCGCCACGCCCGTCGTCACCTGCAACATCGGCCACTGCCGCTTTGCCTATTCCCAACAGCAAGGTGTCGGACACCGGATGCAGGTAGTCGGAATAGCCATCAATCTTTAGTCCACCGGCAATACGCGGCTTTTCCTGATTGCTGAGATCCAGCACATAGAGCGGATCAGCAAGGCGGAAAGTCACCAGATAGCCACGGTCACCCAGGAAGCGGGCTGCATACAGCTGCTCATTCTTGAGCCCGATGCCGTCGATCACACTGACGGTTTGCAGCGTGTGCTTGCTGGCATCCTCCTTTAGCACCGTCAACCGTGTGGATGAAGTGCCGGTCCAGGTTTCACCGATGGAAGTGGCGATGTTGAGATACTCATTGTGTTCACCCATGCGGAACGATTTTTTGTCTTGCGCCCAGCCCAAATGGCCTTTGACTTCGCCGGAGCCACGATATTCGACATTGCCATTGTTAAGCGCAAACTTATGCAGCGAAGTGGTGTGATTGGGTGAATACGCAAATGAACTTGTCGCCAGTGTTTGCACGTCGTAGTGCCATGAGGTGGTGGCCAGATAGAGTGAACTTTCTGTCATGTAGAGCGATTCACTATTCCCCAGGAAACAAGTGCTGGTGTAGTGAACCGGTGAATCCAGCGGAATGCTGGTGATTGTGATGATGGTGGGATTGTTGTTTTCATCCACGGCACTGGCCGGCAGGAAACAGTTCTTGCTCTCGACCAACGCATCAATTTTTTTGCGGCTGTCTTCGATGCGCGGCAGCATATCGCTTAGCTCCGCCTTGGCCACTACAGCGATATTTTTATCCACCTCAGCTTGCACGTTGGGCCAAGGAGTAAACTCTGTAAGGCCGGGCGAGTAACGCGTTACCACATAGAGAACGTTGCCCACCTTGCGGCTCTCTACCAGGCTGCCATCAATGCTGAGTTTATCGATACTGTTCATCACTTGCGGATAGGACAGGTTGATGAACTGCAGTTCCGTCTTGCTGGCTCCCCAGCCCCAGATGCTCATCCAGCCGCCGCCGTAACTCTGGCCGGCTATAGTCACCATCATTTTCTGGCCGAGAATGCCGTGGTCGACAAAGTACATGCCGCTGGGCGCTTGCTTGGTGTCAAAGGTGAAACTCGCGAGCGGCGCAGCTTTGGCATTGGCGCTATCGAGTGTGTGCACATTCAGACAGGGGCCGGCCTCACAGCTGGCCAGCGTGTACAGGTTGTTGCCATCTACCTTGATAGTGTCAGCTTCATCGACACCTTGTTCCTGCACATTGGTAGACGATGTGCGACTGGCGACACTGGCAGCTGCAGCACTGGCAGTAGGAGCAACAGCAGCGGTGGTAGCAATGTCTATCGATAACACCCCGCGCCCCACAGCGAGATTGGCTCCTTTCTCCATGCCCTGCTTGAGATAAGCCTTCATGCCGTCGGCAGAAGCAAACGGCAGCAGCGTGTCAGCGCTGTGGGAGTTCACGGTGAAGAGTAATGGTTTGGGGTTGTAGACCAAGTCTTCGCTGCCCACCTGATAGCCTGCGAACACGGCATAATCACCGGCAAACAAATTCTGGTCGTTGATGAATTGCAGTTTTTCGGAGGCGGCAAGCACGCGGCTGGTGAAACTCGGCAGCTCACTGGTGCGCCCACCGGACCACGGCTGCCAAGTCTTACCATCATTGGCGTACCAAAGCTTGTTGACGCGCGCCACCAGGAAAATTTTGGCATTGCGCCCTACATCCGCCGGCTTTGGCACCAGCGTGTAGCCGCCAGTGAAGCGGTCGGTGTCCAGCAACACATCTGCATACAGATGCGGCTTGGCAATGCTCACCCACGCATTGTTGTCGGCACTGTGCCGGGTGCCGCTTTGCGCCAACAGTGGCGCGGCGTGCGAGGCCAGTGCAACCTCGATAATACAGGCAGTAAGTTTGGCAAAGTTTCGAACAGCTGATGCACACATTGGAGCCTCCTTGAAGTCAGGACGCCGACACATAAGATGAGGCCGACGTCATTGCTCGCTCATACTATGCATTGTTCAAAGTAAATCTGTTGTGATTTTGTTATCAGCACCAGCAAACGCAGGAACCGCGCTGATACCCATAGTTACATTTGTTTACAATTTGACGAACTTTGCAAACAGACCCAAGGCTTGCGGCTCATCATAATGGAGATATTGGTTACAAATCCGGAAGCATCCACAGGACGATTTCATGATTCGCGCTGTTAATTCAATTCATCGTTGTTGCTTGCTGATGCTGGCAGCTGTGGCCGCACCGCTCACTTCGCTGGCACAGTCGCAACCGCCCGGTGAAAAGAGCTGGCATCTGGCGGTAGCCGTCGGCGATGGTCGCCGCACCAACCCGCTCGTCGGCGGTGAAGCCACAGACATTAATTATGTCGTGGACTTCTCATGGTATGGCGACAAGTTTTTTTTCGACAATGGTGATTTGGGCTATACCTTCACTACTGTGCACAACTTGTCGTTCGGGGCTTTGCTGGCGTTCAGCAACGAGCGTAATGATTACAGTTTTCTGACTGGCAGGCAGTTTGGGCTTGGCTCGCAAAATACAATACTTACAGGCACTGCCAGTGCTGCAAGTCCTTGTTTAGGCCTGCCTACCACAGCTGTCACTATAAAATCGGGCGACACCACCGCAACAGGATCACCGCCTGTAACAGGAATAACCGTTGGTAACTGCTCTTCATCGTCTCAAGCAGTGAATTCTGCATCGCCTCAAAACCTGCAAACCTCTCTCGCTCACCGCGATACTGCGATCAACGGCGGCTTCGAACTGCTGTACATCAGCCCACTCGGCGACATCCATGCCCAAGTTCTGGATGACGTCAGCAACACCCACAACGGCCAGACCGCGTGGTTGTCGTGGTCACATCCGTGGTACACAACCAATAGCGAGGTATCACTTACATTGGGCCTGGAATGGAAGAGCCGCAAACTTGTGGGCTATTACTATGGCGTCAGACCCAACGAAGTGCTCGCAGGTCGCCCGCAATATGACGGCGCCTCCGGCACCAACACTTCGATAAAGCTGGCCGGCCGCTATCACCTGACCGAACACCTGACCTTGGCCGCGATGGCAGAACGCGAGTTTCTCAGCGCTGCCATCACGGCCAGTCCTGTTGTAACCTCTGATGCAGTGAATACCTTCTTTACCGGGCTTTTTTATAATTTTTGACAGGACTCAAATGCCAACAGTTAATGGGCTATACAAGCAACCGTACTGCCTGGCTTTGGGGGCCGGCACAGCACTCCTGTTGTCACTGACCGGTGGCATGGCATTGGCTGCGAATGCTGACCCCGCTTTTACGCTGCAGGCCAAGCCCTCAATCTGTGTGTCCTACAACAATGATGAACCCTGCACGATGGCACTTGAGCTAAGCTGGAAAGGGCCGCTCAAACCCGAGTTGTGCGTGCACGAACTCATGCGTAGCCCCGCGCTGCAGTGCTGGCAGAATTCAGTGGTGGGCAGCCTGACGCTTAACTTTGCCAACACTGCTGATGTGCACTATCTGCTGGACGAGGCGGCGACCAATTTCAATCTGGCAACAACCACCGTCAAAGTGATCAACCGCGATCTACGCAGCTCCCGCACACGGCGTCGGCATATCTGGAGCATATTCTGATGGACGCCGCCAAAAAACTGCGGCTGTTGCTGATTGAAGATGATGTGCGACTGGCACAACTGGTGCGCGACTACCTCGAACAGGAAAATTTCCACATCAGCATTGAGCATCGTGGCGACACCGCACTGGCCAATTTCAAGCCTGACAGTATCGACCTGGTGATCCTCGACCTGATGCTGCCCGGCATGGACGGACTTAAAGTATGCAGTAGTTTGCGTAAAGTTTTCAGCGGGCCGATCCTGATCCTCACCGCCAAGAGCAGCGACATTGATCACGTGATGGGCCTCGAACTCGGCGCTGATGATTTTGTGCACAAGCCCATTGAGCCGCCCGTGCTGCTGGCACGCCTGCGTGCGTTGCTACGTCGCACGCATCCGGCACTGGGCCACGACAGCCCTGCACCTGTGGCAGAGCTGCTGAAATTCGGCGGGCTCAACATCAACATGCAGGCTCATGATGTGAAACTGCACGGCGAAGCAGTGGAGCTAACCACGCAGGAATTTGATTTACTAAGTTTCCTTGCCCGCAATGCCGGCAAGGTGCTGAGCCGTGACGACATCTTCAATAACATTCGCGGCATTGAGTACGATGGTCTTGATCGCACAGTGGACGTGCGCATTTCACGCTTGCGCAAGAAACTGCAGGATAACTCCACGCACGCACAGCGCATCAAAACCATTTGGGGCAAGGGCTATCTGTTTGTAGCTGAAGCCTGGGACTGAGCAATGCCGGCTACAGATTCCAGTGTTCCTGCTACCACCAAGACACCGCTGACGTCCTGGTTTTTCTGGCGTGCTTACGGCGCTGTGGTATTGGGCATCATTGCCATTGCACTGTTGCTGGATGCCTTGTTGGGCGCTTTGATTCGCAGCGACAATGAATCCACACTGATCAATGCTTACTCCCCACTGTTGGTAGTGCTGGGCACTGAGCTGGCGCAACTTGCACCCGAGGCCCGCACCCAGCGCCTGCAAACACTGACTGCAAATTCGACCTTGCATGTGGAACTCGTGCCTACCGAGCAATTTGCCGGCACACCCGACTTGATGGAACAACTGCAAGCAGGCACGCCGCAGCTGTACTACAACAATTCCGCTTCGCCGTTTTTGTATCAGCAATTGCCGCAGGGCTCAGCCGTGCTGGTGCTGGGGCCATTGCCTGACGATCATCGCAGCAGTGTGATTGAGCTCGGCATCATCTGCCTTTATTACATGTTGATTGCCGGTGTGCTGCTGCTGTGGATCTGGCCGTTTTACCGTGATCTTAGCTTGCTGCGCGAAGCTGCCGTGGAATTCGGCAAGGCAGATTTCACGACACGCGTGGCGCTTGGCAACAACTCCAGCATCCTGCCAGTGGCGCAGGCCTTCAACACGATGACAGAACGCATTGAGTCGTTGGTGTCATCGCACAAAGAGTTGACGCATGCGGTATCGCATGAGTTGCGCACGCCGCTGGCGCGCAGCAAGTTCTGCCTGGAGATGTTGTCACGCAATCCCGAACCGCAAAAGATGCAGTCCTATCTCGACAGCATCAAGACTGACGTTGCGGAGCTGGAAACCCTTATCGATGAAATGCTGAGTTACGCGCGGCTGAGCACGCAGAATCTCTCGCTCACACTGGCCGACATCAATCTGCCCGTGTGGTTGCAGCAAGAACTGGGTTGTTATGCCAATGAGGCCATCAAGCTAAGTTGGATTGTGGCCTCACCACCGGCCACTGAATGCCGGGTGCATTGCAACCCCGAGCTGATGGCGCGCGCGATACACAACATCATTCGCAACGGCTTGCGTTATGCACAGACGCGCATCGATGTTAAAGCCGAACTCCAACGGGATCATTGCGTGATCATGATCTGTGACGATGGCCCCGGCATTCCCAAGGCCATGCGCACGCAAGTGTTTGAGCCGTTTTCACGTCTGGAGACCAGTCGTGATAAAGCCAGCGGCGGTTATGGCTTGGGCCTGGCCATCGCCGCGCGCATTCTGCAACGGCATCAAGGCAGCATCAGCGTAGAAGACTGCAAGCCGCATGGTGCGTGTTTCACGCTGGAATGGCCCTGCGCTGCCTTTCCCAAATAGCACAAGGTTACTTCTGCAGATTGCTGTAGATGCGCTGTTCAAAACCTTGCAGCACGTCGATTGCCTGTTTGTCGTAGAAAGGCAGATATTGCATCAGCAGCACCACGCCGATTTTTTGCTGCGGGTCGATCCAGAATTCTGTGTTGAAGATACCGGCCCACGCGAGACTACCCGCTGAGCGCATGTTGGGTGCGGCCTGTGCCTCGGTGCGCTGGAAGCCGAGAGCATAGGTGTCAACGCCGGCGCCGAGCGGAAAATTTTCACTGAGCAGGACATTGGTGGTTTGCATCGTCTGCACTTTGACTGTGCCGGTGCCGCTTTTGCCCATCAATTCCAGCGTTTGCGGTTTGATCAATTGGCCGCTGTTTTCGAGCGAGCCACCGTTCAAATACAAACGGATGAAACGCGCGTAATCACGGGCTGTTCCCGACAGACCACCATCGCCCTGGTGCGCAGCGGTAATGGCACCTTCAGGATTCGGCGCTTCAACCAGTTGCTTGCCATCGCTGCGATGCTGGGTGGCGACGCGAGCATTTTTGCTGGCCGGAATATCGTAGCTGGTGTCATCCATGTGCAGCGGTTTGAGAATTTTTGCGTCGAGAAAGGCAGACAGTTCCTGTCCGCTTACCGCTTCAATGACTTCACCCAACACACGCGTGCTTTCGCCGTAGTGCCACTGGGTGCCCGGCTCGAACAATAGTGGCAACTGGGTAGCCCGGGCAGTGGGGTTGCCGCTCATGGCTTTCACCAGAATGGCGCTGGTGAAGGTATAGCCGAGGCCCGAGGTGTGCGTCAGCAACTGACGGATGGTGTAGTCCTGCTTGGCTGGCACGGCAGTGAACTTGCCATCTTCCAGAGTGAAGGAGGTATAGACCTTGGGTTTGGCCAACGCCGGCAAATAGGTGGACGCCGGCGCATCCAGGCTAATCTTGCCCTGTTCTACCAGCATCATGATGCCCATGGACGTTATTGGCTTGGTCATGGAGGCCAGCCTGAAGATGGTATCGGTGGACATCGGCTGCTTGTGTGCCACGTCTTTCAAGCCAAAGGCTTGCTCGTAAATGATGCCATCCTTGTTGACGACGAGCGCCACCATGCCGGGGATATGCGTGGTCTTGATCGCATTCTGCAGATAGCTGTCGATGGCAGACTTGCCGGTGGCAGTGAGAGTTTGGGCATCGACTGAAAATGACAGCAACAGCGCCGTGGCACCGATTATTTTTTTGGCTTTCATAAGGCTCCCCCAGTGAACGAGTTGGTAGTTATGTAGTGGCCTGCCCATCGACTCATAGACCGGCCAGTGCCGTCTTTATTGCGAGGGTTGATTGCCGCCTGCTGTGCAGTATAGGCAGGTTCCCGGGTTTTGCCCTGTACTGCCTTTTCCGTTATCGTGGCCGCCCCCGCACATTCCAAACAGCTTCATGCAGCAATACCGTCGCCTCTATACGATTTATCGCACTGCCGCGCATTATCGGCTGCATACGCTGCTGGCTGATTTTCCGCAAACGCGGTGGCTGGCGTTGTTGTTGCGTATAGGGGCAGGCAACTCGCCGGAAGGACAGTTGCCCAGAGGCAAACGACTACGGCTGGCGCTGCAAGCGCTTGGCCCCATCTTCGTCAAATTCGGGCAATTGTTGTCAACCCGCCGCGACTTGGTGCCGCTTGATATCGCCGATGAACTCGCACTGCTGCAAGATCAGGTTGCACCCTTCCCGGGCGAGCAAGCGCTGCGCTTGATCGAGCAGGCGCTGGGCAAAGCACTGACACAAATTTTTCAGAGCGTCGAACAGAACCCGTTGGCCTCAGCCTCGGTGGCGCAGGTGCACACCGCGCGACTGCTCACTGGTGAAGATGTGGTCATCAAGGTCACCCGCCCCGGCATCGATCTTGTCATTGCCCAGGATGTGGCGCTGCTGCACAGCATCGCCGCGCTGGTGGACAAGCGCATTGAAGGTGGCAAGCGCTTGCGGCTACGCGAAGTGGTGCGCGATTACGAACTCATCATTTTCGACGAGCTGAATTTGCTGAGTGAAGCCGCCAACACCTCGCAGCTGGCGCGCAACTTCAAGGATTCACAGCAGTTGTATGTACCCAAGGTCTATTGGGATTTTTGCCGTGAAAATGTATTGGTGATGGAACGCATCTATGGCATTCCGGTCAGTCAGGTGGATGAATTGCGTGCAGCCGGCATCAATATCAAGAAGCTGGCCGAAACCGGTGTGCAGATATTCTTCACGCAGGTGTTTCAGCACAGTTTCTTCCATGCTGACATGCACCCGGGCAATGTGTTTGTATCGCGCGAGCACAAGGAAAATCCGCAATACATTGCGCTTGATTGCGCGATCATCGGCAGCCTCAACAAGGCCGATCAGCAATATCTGGCGAGAAATATCCTGGCCATATTCAAGCAGGACTACCGGCGCGTAGCCGAACTGCATGTGGAGTGCGGCTGGGTGCCGGCCGACACGCCAATCCATGCGTTTGAATCGACGATGCGTACCGTGTGTGAACCGATCTTCCAGAAACCCATTGGCGAGATCTCCTTCGGGCTGCTGTTGCTGCAACTGTTCCGCACTGCCAGTCGTTTCAACATGGAAGTGCAACCCTCGCTGGTGCTGCTGCAAAAAACCATGCTCAACGTGGAAGGCCTAGGCAAACAACTCTATCCCGAGCTCGACTTGTGGAAGACGGCTCTGCCCTTCCTCGAAGATTGGCAACGCCAACGTCTGTCGCCGCTGAATAACCTGCGCAAGATCAGCGAAAAGCTGCCTGAATGGATTGAACAGGCACCGGAAGTGCCGGAACTAGTATTGAAAGCATTGGAACGTGCCGGCAATACCAGCGATGAAGTGAGTCGTTTGGCCAAACAGGTGAGTGCTTTGCAGCAACAACTGCGCACCTCGCAAAAACGCGGGCTGATCCCAGTGGTGGCGGGCTTGCTGGGCCTGATACTTGCGCTATGCTGGCTACTTTAAAGGACACAGTTTCCCCTTATGCAAACGCGTTGGCTTGATGCAATTCACTGGGACACCTCCGGCTTGGTGCCAGTAATCGCCCAGGATTGGCAGAATCATTCAGTCCTGATGCAGGCCTTCGTCAACCGCGAAGCCCTGCAGCTGGCCGTGCAGGAAAAACGCGCAATTTACTGGTCGCGCTCGCGTCAGCGGCTATGGCGCAAAGGCGAAGAATCCGGCCACGTGCAAATTCTTCATGAAGTGCTATTGGATTGTGACGGTGACAGCCTCATATATGTAGTAGAACAACTGGGCGGCATTGCTTGCCATACCGGACGGGCATCGTGTTATTTCAACCGGCTGGGGCCGGATCTGGAATGGCAGGTGGATGGCAAAGTGCTGAAAGAACCGGGGCAAATCTATGGCAGCGCCCCGAAAGATTGAGTACTCGCAACATTCCCATTACTTACGCAAAATTTACCCTTTATGAATGATACCCTGACCAAACTGGCTGCAATCATTGAGCAGCGCAAGTCCGCCAGCCCCGACTCCTCCTACGTGGCCAAGCTGCATCACGCCGGCCTTAACAAGATTCTGGAAAAAGTGGGCGAAGAAGCAGTAGAAACCATATTGGCGGCGCGCGATGTGCAAGCTGGCGCCAGCCGCGAACAACTGATCAATGAAACCGCCGATCTGTGGTTTCACAGCTTGGTGATGCTGGCCCATCTGGATTGCAGCCCGGCCGAAGTACTCGCTGAACTGGAACGGCGCTTCGGCATGTCAGGTTTGGCAGAAAAAGCTTCACGCGGCTGATACAATGGCCGCAATTGTTTTCAATAGCAGCTGCGCAGCAGCTTGAACGAGGTGATTTATGGGTTTGGGCGGATTGCATATCTGGCATCTATTGATCTTGGCCTTCATCGTGATGATGGTATTTGGCACCAAGAAACTGAAAAACTTCGGAGAAGATCTGGGCGGCGCCATTCACGGCTTCAAGAAAGCCATGGATGAAGGCAAAGAGAAAGATGCCGCCAAAGACAAGGAACACGACAAACTCTCCTCCGGTAACAGCGGCCACACCGTGGACGTGAAAGCCGAAAAAGTCGACGCCGACAAATAACGCTCCCTTCATTTGCGTGATTTGCCTGGAAACTTTCCATGTTTGACGTTGGCTTCGGTGAAATTCTGCTAATCGGCGTTGTCAGCCTGGTGGTGCTCGGCCCTGAAAAGCTGCCGGGTGCTGTGCGTACGGCTGCGTTGATGATTGGCCGTCTGAAGCGCAGCTTCAACACACTCAAGGCGGAAATCGAAAAAGAAGTAGGTGCGGACGAAATTCGTCGCCAGCTACGCAATGAAGACATCATGGAGAAGTTCAAGCAGACCCAAACTGCGTTGAACAACACGATAAACTCGGTCAAGGAAGGCACTGAAGAATTCCG
Source organism: Gammaproteobacteria bacterium (assembly GCA_947377625.1). GTDB lineage: Bacteria > Pseudomonadota > Gammaproteobacteria > Pseudomonadales > Pseudohongiellaceae > CAILUG01. Next base: position 16,252 of record CANCGR010000011.1, read on the forward strand.
CAAGAATGTCGAGCTTGAATCACAGTCGGCCGGCTGGAGCAGTCACGGCGGCGGACCAGCCGAAACGCCCACGAGCAATAGCCTTCCCGATGCGGCACCCGCTGAAATACCTGAGGTTGCTGCCAGTAAAGAAACTGTAGCCGTCATTGCAACCTCTGACGCTCCTGTACCTGCAATATCAACATCCACCGCACCTGATGCTGAGACTGTCACAACCAAGAGTGCGTCCTGATGAGCACCAAGCCTGACGAAAAAGACGCCAAGGAACAGCCACTGGTTTCCCATTTGGTAGAACTGCGTGATCGCCTGCTGCGCTGCATCATCTGCTGGTTCGTGGTGTTACTGTCGCTTGTCTATTGGACCAACCCCATTTTCACGTTTGTGTCCAAACCGCTCACAAGCGTGATGGGCGTAGGCCAGCAAATGATTGCCACCAAGCCTCTTGATGGCTTTCTCATTCCGTTCACCCTCACCGTGATGGTGGCGTTCTTCATCAG
>CANCGR010000012.1 GCA_947377625.1 Gammaproteobacteria bacterium
ATCAAAGCATCAAGACTGCCAATGGTGCGTCGTTCAACGATAACTATCGTGAAGCCAAACTTTATAACGAAGAAGTCATCAGAACCCGCGCCAACCCGCTTAATCCTGCTGCTGGCATCGCCGTGCTGAAAGGCACTCTGTGCGAGAACGGCGCGGTGATAAAACCCTCTGCCGCCACTCCCAAATTGATGCAGCACAAAGGCCCGGCGGTGGTGTTCTCCAGCATGGAGGATTACCACAAGCGCATTGACGACCCCGATCTCGACATTGATGAAAACAGCGTCATTGTGCTGCAAGGCGTGGGGCCGAAAGGTTATCCCGGCATGCCGGAAGTGGGCAATGTTGATCTGCCGAAGAAGCTGATCATGCAAGGCGTCAAAGACCTGGTGCGCATCTCCGATGGGCGCCTGAGTGGCACTGCTTATGGCACGGTGGTGCTGCATGTGAGTCCTGAATCCACAGTCGGCGGCACCTTGGCGCTGGTGGAAACCGGCGATTTGATTGAGCTGGATGTAAGCAAGCGTTTGTTGCAACTGCACGTAAGTGATGAAGTGCTGCAAGCACGCAGAGCCAAGTGGCTGGCGCCATCACCGCTCACCGAGCGTGGCTACGTGCGGCTCTATATTGACCATGTCGAACAAGCTGACAAAGGCGCTGATCTGGATGTGTTACGCGGCGGCTCAGGTTCTGTTGTTACGCGCGATTTGCATTAAAAGGAACAAGGGATGAAATTGTTTAATCTGCCTGCAGGCATTTTGATTCAGTATGAGCACGACTATCGCCTGGTGAACGGTGTCGACTGGGACACGTTTATCAACGACAACAACTTGCACGACAAGTTGTTGTCGTTGCGCCCACAGTTGGCTGTGGTTAGTGATGCCAGCGCCTTGCTGAATGGAACCGTATTGCCACCGATGCAAGGCCAGGAGCTGTGGGCCAGTGGTGTGACTTATCTGCGCAGCAAGGTTGAGCGCCAGCTCGAATCCAAAGAAGCCGGCGGCAGTGACTTTTACCAGAAGGTCTATGAAGCGCAGCGCCCTGAACTGTTTTTCAAAGCCAATCGTGAACGTGTGGTTGGCCACAACGGCAAAGTCAGAATTCGCGCTGATTCCAGCTGGGATGTGCCGGAGCCGGAACTGGTATTGATGGTCACCAGCAACGGCAAGATCGTTGGCTACACCATTGGCAATGACATGAGTTCACGCAGCATTGAAGGGGAGAACCCGCTGTATTTGCCGCAGGCCAAAACCTATGACGGTTGTGCCGGTTTGGGGCCGTGCATCTTTGTTACCGACCAGCCATTTCCGTTGGATGCAGTAATAGGTATCACCATTGATCGCGCTGGCCAGCGCATATTCGAAGGCACGGTAGAAGTGAACAAGATCCAGCGCCGCTTTGAAGACCTCGTCAGTTTTCTGTTCAGGGAATGTTCGTTCCCGCGCGGCGTATTGTTGATGACCGGCACCGGCATCGTGCCGGGCCATGGCTTCACGCTGCACAGCGGTGATGCCATCAGCATCAGCATTGAACACATCGGAATTTTGAACGCTATCGTTGCATAAAAGTTGCATAACAGTGGAATCAAAAAAAGGAGAGCACCATGCGCGTCTTTGCACGCCTGTTGGGAACGGTGGTTGTGAGAGTGATTGGGGTAACGCTGTTGGCGTTTACTACTACCGTGGAAGCGCAGCAAAAGCCGCTGCATATCGTGTTCTTGTCGGGGCCGCGCGATCATGGTTTTGGCGGCCGCCATGAATATGAGCAGGATCTGCGCGTGTTATCCGAGGCTTTCGCGGCAGCACCCAATATTCCCAAGGTAAGAATTTCTTTCTTTGTTGGCAAAGCACCGCCGGCCAATGAAATTGCCGACGCCAATGTGATCGTGATCGAGAGCAGTTCCGATCGTGCTGCCGATGAAACCCATCCGCTGTTTCCACCCGATCCGCAAACAGATCATCATAACTACGACGACAAGACCAAGGCTTACCTTAAAGGTTATGACGACCTTATCAAGAACGGCATGGGCGTGGTGCTGCTGCACTATGCCAACTGGGCCGAAAACTGGGCGGCACGCCAGTATTATCTGAACTGGACTGGCGGGCTGTGGGTGCAGATGGCTTCGAAAAATCCGGTTGATCAATGGAATATGAAGCCGCTTAACTCCACGCATCCTGTGTTGAACGGCATCAAAGAGTGGAACTACCGCGATGAAATATTCAGTCGATTCTTTTTGCCACAAGACTATCGCCGCACTGATTTGATTGAGGCTACACCGCAGCAGGACGTCAACCACATGGGGCCGCAAGTGGCATCGTGGGCTTATCAGCGTGACGACGGCGGTCGCGCCTTCGTGTTCGGTGGTGTCGACTTTCACGACAATATGCTGATTGATGTTTATCGTCGCTTTATTCTCAACGGCATTTATTGGGCTGCGCATGGCAGTGTGCCGGCCGAGGGCATCAATTCTGCAACGCCCACCGGTATAGAGCCGTATGTAGCTCAGCCGCCACCGACGCGTCGCTGAGACTTTCACGATGAACCGTCGCTCGAAGTTATTGCTGTACCTTGTCGTCGCCAGCACTGTTGCACAAGCGCAGCAACTCGATTGGCCCGGCTATGGTGGCCGCGCAGATCAATCAAAGTTTGTTGATTACTCGCAGATTACCGCCGCCAATGTCGGCAAGCTGCAAGTGGCGTGGACTTATCATGTCACCGACAAAAACGCTTACCAGTTCAATCCAATCATCGTGAACAAGGTGATGTATGTGCTGGCGCAAGACAACTCATTGGTGGCGCTGGATGCTGTTACCGGCAAGGAGTTGTGGGCGAAGTCAGGCTTTGCCGGGCTGTCGCGGCGCGGCATCGCTTACTGGCAGAGCAAGGACGGCAAGCAAAGACGCTTGATCATTACGCAGAACGACAAACTGCGTGCAGTCAATGCAGACACTGGCGAAGCGATCAGCAACTTTGGTGACCAAGGCAGTGTCGACTTGCGGCAGAATCTTGGTCGCGATCCAGAATCCATCAAGCGTGTGCAGTCGGCTTCACCCGGTGTTATCTGGGACGACCTGATTGTGCTCGGCTCTTCGCCCGGTGAAGGGTATTTCTCACCGCCTGGCCATGTGCGTGCCTACAACGTGGTTACCGGCGCACTTGCGTGGGTATTCCACACGATTCCGCAACCGGGTGAATACGGTTATGACACCTGGCCCAAGGATGCTTATAAATATGCAGGCGGAGTGAATGCATGGGGCGACATTACCGTTGATGCGCAGCGCGGCATTGCCTATTTTCCGCTCGGCTCGCCCACCTACGATTATTACGGCGCAGATCGGTTGGGCGCCAATCTGTTTGGCGACTCACTGCTGGCGCTTGATATCCGCACTGGCAAACGCCTGTGGCATTTTCAGGCCGTGCATCACGACCTGTGGGATTACGATTTGACCGCAGCACCCCAACTGCTCACCGTCACTCGCAACGGCAAAGAAGTTGCGGCTGTGGCACAGGCCACCAAGCAGGGTTTCTTGTTTGTGTTTGATCGCGTCACTGGCGAGCCGCTGTGGAAGATCGAAGAAAAACCGGTGCCGGCGAGCGTGATGCCCGGCGAAAAAGCCTGGCCTACACAGCCTTTTTCCACGCAGCTGCCTCTGACCGCACGGCAACTGATGAGCGTCGATGAACTCACTACGGTGTTTCTCAACGAAGGCGAGCGCGCCGCATGGATAGCACGCATCACTGCCGCCAAGACCGGCTTGTTCCAGCCCATTTCAACAACAGAGACCATCGCAGTGCCCGGTGGCGTCGGTGGCACCAACTGGGGCAACACCGCTGCCGATCCCGGCAAGGGCATTCTCTATGTGATGAATCAGGATTTCCCTTCGTTCTATCGGCTGGAAGCCATCGAGCCGGTGGCCGCGCCGTCAAAGTCAGCCTCCACAGTGAGCTTCACTGCTACACAAGTGCGCGCCGGCGAAAATGCCTACAAACTTTATTGCCAGGTTTGCCATGGCGGTGATCGCAGCGGCGGCAACAACGGGCCATCGCTGCTTGGTTTGGTCAATCACATCAGCGCCGATGAGTTGCATCGCATCATCACCGCTGGGCAAGGCCGCATGCCGCCGCTGGCGCATATTGATGACACCACCATTACCAATCTGCTGGCATTTGTTTCAGGTGGTGCTGCGCAGCCCTTCCCTGTAGGTGCTGACTATCCTGCCGGTGTCGATGCACCCAGGCTGCAATACCGCACCGAATACGGACTCAGTCATCCCTTCATCATGCGGCCACCGTGGTCAACGATGATGGCCATCGATCTCAACAGCGGCAAGATGCTGTGGAAGGTGCCGCTTGGGCAGGACAAGGAGGCAAGTAAAGCTGGCGCCGAAGGCACCGGCGTGCCGCGCGGCACACAACGTAACGGCATGATTGTGACTGCTTCAGGCTTGGTGTTTGCCACTGCCAAAGACGGCAAGGTCTATGCGTTCGATGCCAGCAACGGCAAGGTGTTGTGGTCAGGCTCGCTGCCGATGGGCACTGAAGGGTTGCCGTCGATGTATGTGATCGATGGCAAACAATATCTGGTGGTGAATGCCACGACGCCACTTACGTGGGGCACGGCGTCGCGCGAGAGTGGCATTGGTTCAGCGGAACCATTGGGTGTGGGCGGTTACGTGGTGTTTGCGTTGCCGCAGTGAAGGGGAAATGGCTCCGCTTTGCTGGCAGGAATTGGCTCATGATTCGTCGAGCAATTTTTGTACTTGTTGCGCCGTCACTCGTGCTGCGCCGGCTGGTAAATCAGGTGTCCACACATCGTTTTCCTGTCGTAGCGCCAATTTTTCTGTGTTGTCTATGCGCAGCAACGCTTGCTCTTGCGAGCTCAGGGCCAGGACATGCTTCCTTGTACGTGGGTGGCAAGGTGGGTTTACGATGTTTGAATGAACTTTTTTCAAGGAATCCTGTCCGACATTGAACCAAAGTTCAGAAAGTTCACCATAACAACGACGAGGGAATCGCATGATCACGCTAAGCAACATTTGCAAAATCCACCGCAGTGACGAAGTTGAAACCACTGCACTCGATCACATCAACCTCAGTGTCGACCCCGGCGAGTTTGTTGCCATCATGGGCCCGTCCGGTTGTGGCAAATCGACTTTGCTGAATGTCATCGGGCTGCTCGACAGTCCCAATAGCGGCAGCTACTTGTTGAACGGGCAGGAGTTGGCCGGGCTGGCAGAGTCGGGCCGTGCCGATGCACGCAAGCGCAATATTGGTGTGATCTTCCAGAGCTTCAATCTGATTGATGAACTGAGTGTGTACCAGAACATCGAACTGGCGCTGCTCTATCAGGACATCGCTGCCGGCGAGCGCAAAAAGCGTGTGCTGGAAGTCATCGAAAAAGTTGGTATCGCCCATCGCCAGAAACATTATCCGCAGCAGTTGTCGGGCGGTCAGCAGCAGCGTGTGGCGATTGCGCGCGCAATAGTCGGCAATCCAAAAATCCTGCTGGCAGACGAGCCCACCGGTAACCTCGATTCCAGAAACGGCGACGAGATCATGGCACAACTGAAAGCGCTCAATGCCGAAGGCACCACCATCATCATGGTGACGCACTCGGAAGCCTATGGTCAGTATGGAACGCGACTGGTGCGCATGCTGGACGGCAGAATCCTGTCCAGCGAAACCTATGCCGCAGTGGCCTGAGGAACAAAGCCATGTTGCTTAATTATCTGCTTATCGCGCTCTACAACCTCAAACGCCAACCGGGTTTCTCGATCATCAAGGTGCTGAGTCTGGCCATTGGCCTGGGCTGCAGCATTCTGGTCATCATGCACGTGCAGTATTCCTACAGTTTCGACCGGCATTTTCCGGGCGGCGAGAATATCTACCGGGTGGTGACTGGTCTTACCACTGATCAGCGTCTTGAATTCGATAGCGCCTCGAATGCGGTGGCGCCGCAGCTGAAAATCGACTATCCACAGATTGAAGCCATTGCCAAGATCCGCTCTGCGCGCGGGCTGTTTTCCGCTACTGCCGACAGCTCGTCAGCCAACGACTATCACTGGGCAGAACCGGACTTGATCAAGATATTTTCCTTGCAGTTCAAAAGCGGTGATGCGACCACTGCCCTGAACGAGCCCAATACCGTGGTGCTGAGCGAAACTGCCGCCGCCAAGTATTTCCCCGGTCAGGACCCTCTCGGCAAAACCTTGACCATGGATGAAAAGACCGCACTGCGTGTCACCGGCGTCATGCGCGACCTGCCGCCGAATACGCACATGAAATTGCAGATACTGGTGTCGGTAGCCACCGGGCGCCAGTTGAATGGCCCGAATTTCATGGCTGGTAATGCCTGGGTCGGTTTTGACGGCACGATGACCTACCTGAAAGTTCCCAACAAGGCCGAGGCCGACAACATCATCAACAACATGGAGGCTTTTGTTCAGCGCAACCTGCCGGAACAACAGCGCACCTTCGCCAACAACAACAAGCTGACGCTGGGCTTGCAGCCCTTGTTCGATATCTATCTCGACAAGCGTGGCGGCTTTGGCAGCACCAACAACCGGCCGCAAATCCTGCTGGCGCTCGGTGTGTTCGCGCTGCTGATCCTGCTTACGTCCTGCATCAACTTTGCCAACCTGTCGCTGTCGCAGACCCAGCAGCGCTACAAGGAGATCGGTGTGCGCAAGACGCTCGGTGCCAAGCGTTGGCAGATCGTGGTGCAGTTCCTGTTCGAGTCACTGCTGCTGACGGCGATTGCGCTGGTGCTGGTGATTCCGTCTGTCTATTTCCTGTTGCCGGCCTACGCCAATCTGACCAATGCTGATTTCACACTGGCCTCGGCGCTGAAAGCGGGCGGGCTGTGGAGCTTGCCGGTGTTCGTTATTGCTGCCGGTGCCTTGTCGGGCCTGTTACCGGCGCTGGCGCTGTCGCGCTTCGAGCCTGCCACCATCATCAAGGGTCTGGGTGTGCGGGGTGGCTTCAGCAGCCAGCTGCGCTCGCTGGTTACCGTGGTGCAGTTTGGTTTCTCAACTGCACTCATCCTGATGGCGGCAGCGATCACGTTGCAGATCCGTCATCTCAACACGATGGAAATCGGTTTCGACAAGAACAACCTGATCGTGATGGACAGCACCTACAACCCGCGCGACCCGACCGGGTTCGACTTTACCGCGATGATCAATGAACTGCGGCAGACTCCCGGTGTACTTGCGCTCGCCAAAACCATTGCATCGCCGCCGAGCACCGGCCCCTACAATCCGTGGCGGCTGCCCAGTTTCGGGCCGGACGAATTCCGGACCGCGAGCCACCTCGTGGTTGATCCCGGCTTCTTCGACACGATGCGTCTCAAGCTAATCGCAGGGCGGTGGTTCTCTGAGGACTTCCAGGGCGATTTCATGCCGCCGCAAGGACCGCCGCAGCCACCGGTGCCCGGAGCTACTCCGCCGGTACGTGGCGTTGTCATTACCCGCTTTGCAGTCTCCAATTTTGGTTTCAAATCGCCGGAAGATGCGCTCGACAAGATAATGACGCCCGGCGGCCCGGAAACCTATCGCGTGATCGGCGTAGTGGAGGATTTCCGCCAGAGTGGCGGACTTGAGGATGTATTGCGTTCCACCAGTATCATGCGTTCCACGCTCACGCCGCTGCGAGTGCTGTTGATACGCATTGATCCAACCAAAATGGAAAGTGCGCTCAAGAGCATAGATGAAATCTGGAAGCGCCATCGTCCTAGCATTCCCGTTAACCGCACTTTCTTTGACCAGACCTTCAACGATCTTGTTTACGCGCAGACCAACGGCATCAGCAAGGCGGCGATATTGGCCAGTGTGATCACCGTGTTGATTTCGGCGATGGGACTTTATGGGCTGGCGTTCTATTCCACGCAGCGACGCACCAAGGAAATCGGCATCCGCAAAGTGATGGGTGCCACGTCGAAGAAGATCGTCTATCTGTTGACCTGGGATTTTTTGAAGCCGGTACTGGTGGCTTGTGCACTGGCTTCGGTGGCGGGTTACTTTGCGGCGACCCGCTATTTCGAGCAATTCTCGTCACGGGTGGGCATTCCGGTGTGGGTCTATGTCGTGGTGATTACCGGCACAGTGCTGGTCGCAATGCTGACCGTCGCGATGCAGTGCTTGCGCGCGGCCAATGCTGATCCGGTGAAGTCGTTGCGTTATGAATAGCCGCACCCTGCGCCTGACCATCCGTTACCCGGATGGCATGGCGCAGGGCTTCATCGCGAAATAAAGCGTAATTTTCAGCAAAATGAAAAAAAAATGCTTAAATCCCGGTCTATGGCTTGGCTTGCCGGAATCCTCGCATTAAAAGGGTTCGCCCTGTCCACGTTAAAGGAGAACGTCGCCATGAGATCCAAATCACTGCTGGTTCTGCTCGCCACGATGCTGCTGCCACTGCCGGCAACCGCGCAAACCGCCGCACCAATCACCGCGCCCACTGAACTGCCCGGTGTGCACTATGCCTCTCCCAACAACACTGCGGCCAGTAGCACGGCGCGTTTTGCGGTTGGCTTGAGTCTCGACAGCGGCCTTACCTACACCGCTACTGCACGAGTGACTGACAAGATTTCCATCACCGGCAAAATTCGGCCTGAAGCCAGTCACGTCGGCATGACCGGCAATTTGTTTGTGGTGGATTTTGTCAACGGCGCGTGGACGATGCGCAACAGCGATGGTGTTTATGTCCCGTGGAATTTCCAGATACCGGCTTTGGTGCCGTACAAAGTGGGCGTTACCTTGGGTGCCGATATGCCGGTGGATGTCTACACCGGTGCATTGGGCACTACCGGCAACCACCTGATCTATATTGGCTACAAGCCGCAGGGCGGCGATTTGTATTACACCCCGGCGGCCAAGCTGCTCACTTTCACGCAGCTTAATGCGACTGATCAGGCCTACAGCATGTTTGTTGCCAATATCTCTCCCAATCTGGTGCAGAGCCGTTGCAGTCTGTGCCATGTCAAAGGTGGCATTGCCGAAGCCGGCGGCGCTTCCCATATTTTCCAGCTGCCGCTCGCCACTTCGTTGGAAACCAACTTCAGGATTTTCCAGAATCTGGTCACGCTGCGGGGAGTCAATTACATCCTTACCAAAGTTACCGGCGGCAATGGTCATGGTGGTGGTGTGCAATTGACGTCCAACAGTGTCGACTACAAGGATTTGTCGACCTTTCTGAATTTGGTGGCCCAGGATCTGCCGCCGCCGACGATGACGCCCGACATGGGCTCTGATCCCTACGCCAGCAATCCTTACGGTTATGCGTATTAGTTGAATTGGCCAAATCGAAACGCACTAAGTTGCTGCCCCGTTATGTGGTAATTTTCCTGACCAGACATGTTGTCAGGATATTGGTCGGAGCGTGCAATGCACTTCAATCGCAGGGAATTACTGCTAGCTGGCTTTGCTGGTGCAGCGCTGGCCGCGTTGCCCGGCAGTGCCGCAGTGCCGGCCCGCAAACACAAGGTGGGGCATACCGGCATCACCTGGGGTTATAGCGCACCCAATGCAGAGCAGGCGATTACCGATGTCGGCAGTCTTGGTTATCAAGGCTTCGAGTCATTCGGTTCGGTGCTTGAATACTGGGACAGTCACGGTGGTTTGCGCGAAATGTTGGCGGCCGCCAGGCTGCCCTTGATCGGCGCTTATTGCCCGGTGGTGCTCACCGATGCCGGCCAACGTAAAGATCAAAGCGCCAAGTTGCTCTATTGGGGGCAGTTGATCAAACGCTACGGCGGACACATTGCCGTGATCGGGCCTGACAATGTCGACCGTTCGACTTTCGATTTCAAGATGCACAAGAGCACCATTGTCGATTCCCTTGATGCGATGGGGCGAGTCTTGCACGACATTGGTGTCACCGCTGCGCTGCATCAGCACACCGGCTCCTGCATCACGACACGTGACGAAACCTACGCGGTGATGGAAAGCGTCAACACCACCTACATGAAAATGTGCCCTGACACCGGCGAGCTGCTTAGTGCCGGCGCCGATCCCGCACAGGTTGTGAAGGATTTTCTGTCAGTGATTGCGCATGTCCATCTGAAGGATTTTGATGGCGGCAAAAAACATGATGGTTATTGCCCGGTCGGCAAAGGGCGGGTCGACATGCAAGCCGTGGTTGATGTGCTGGAAACCTCACGGCAGGACTTCATGCTGATGGCTGAGCTCAATCCGGCGCCGCGTCAGGATGGTTCCGTTCACGGGGTGCATGAATTGGCGATGGCCAGCAAGCGCAAACTTGCTGCGCTGGGTTATGCATTCAACTGATCAGTTGTCTGTTAGCCGCTGACGCGTCTGAGCAAAGCCGTAAACTGGCCAGCGCTGACAGGCTTGCGCAAAAAGTCGTAAAGGCCAAGTGTGGCAAGTTCGGCACTGTCATCACTGTCAGTCGCACCGGAAATGACTGCCACCTTCACTGAGGCAAAATTCCTGTCCTTGCGAATGCGTCTGAGCAATTCCACGCCATCAACATTGGACATTTTCAGATCGGTGATGATCAGGTCAGGCCGCAAACCGGCATACAAACGTTCAAAAGCTTCATCGCCATCCACGGCAAATTTCACATCCCATTCAGCAGTAGTGGCCAGCAAGGCATTGATGGCTTCACGCATCACCGGATCATCATCGACAGCGAGCAGCGTATATTTCGCGGATTTTTTTGTACTGTTATCAAGGCTGCCTCTGGTGGTCATCAAGGGCTGCAGCGTGGCTTTCACTTTGCCGGCATCAAAAGGTTTCAACAGATAACCCGACACCTGCAGTTGTGCCAGGCCCATGATGGTTTCCCGGTCGCGCTTCGAAGAAATCACCACCACTTTGAGGTGCTGCAGATAAGGGTCTTTGCGCACATGCTGCAGAAACTCAAGGCCGCTCATGTTTGGCATCAACAGATCCACTACGCAAAAGTCCGGCTTGAGTCCTTTGTACAGCAAAGCCAGTGCCTGTTTGCCGTCTTCGGCTTCCACAATCTCCCAGCCAGCCGGGGTGCCGAAAATTTCGCTTAAAGCGGCGCGCGAAACCGCATCATCATCAATCAACAGCATTTTCATTCAGATTTGATCCTTAATGGCCGCCAACAGCGCGGGCTCCAATTCAACAAATTTTGCCTCCAGCGCGTCAATCAACGCGCTGATTTCCGCCAGATTTCCGGCATCGACGCGTTGTTCAATCATGCTGCCGAACTCGCCTACTGTATCAGCTGCCACGTAGCTGGAATTGCCTTTAAGCGTGTGGGCGGCGCGTGCCAGCAATTGAGTATCACCGTTGGCCAACGCTGTGCGCATTTCCTGGATGCGCAGCGGTGTTTGCTGCAGATACAACCTGAGTAGTTGCGGCGGTGCGATAAAGGATTTCAGCTCAGCATTCGTATCAGCAGGCGCAGACTCTTCATCAATTATCGCCAAAAGTTCAGCTTCCGTCATGCCGATGACTGGTGTGGTACCAGTGGTATCGGGGGGGGAATCTGTTGTTTGCCGGGCGGCTATGCGTCCCAGCGCAGCGGCCAGTTCCGACCGGCGCAGCGGCTTGGTAAGGAAATCATTCATGCCGGCCGCCAGACACTCCTCACGATAGTTTGACGAGGAATTGGCGGTTACCGCGATGATAGGGATATCAGGGTTAAGCACGCCGGTGCGCAGATCGCGAATGGCGCGGGTGGCCTGGAAGCCATCCATCACCGGCATGCGGTTATCCATCAGTACCGCATCGAAATGTTGCAGCTTCAAAAAATTCACTGCTTGCAGGCCATTCTCTACAAAGATGGCTTCCAGCCCGAGTTCCAGCACAAGGCCTTGCAGGTACTCGCGGTTCACCAGGTCATCTTCTGCACACAGCAAACGCAGGCGGCCCAATGACAGTTTGTTCTCGCTGGCACCAGTCTCGCTTGCATCAGCGAGCAACATGGCACTATCGCCAATCAGGAACGGCAGCGTGACTGCAAAGCGGGTGCCTTTGCCAAACTCGCTGTCGACAGCGACAGTGCCTGCCATTCTTTCCACCATGCCGACCAGAATCGTCAGCCCCAAGCCAGTGCCGCCGAATTTGCGCGTGGTCGAGGCATCGGCCTGGATGAATTTCTGGAACAGTTTCGGCAGCACGTCCTTGGGTATGCCAATGCCGGTGTCAATCACGTTGATTTTGAGAGTGACGTGATGGGTGTCCTGGGCGACTATTTCAAAGGAGACGTTGACGCCGCCTTGTTCGGTGAACTTGATGGCATTGCTCAACAAGTTGGCCAGCACCTGTTTCACCCGCGTTGGATCACCAATGATTACCTCCGGTATGCCATCGGGAAACGACCAGTGGAAGGAGATTTTTTTCGACTCGGCCCGCACGCGCATCGCTTCCAACACATAGGACATTTCTTCACGGAACGCGAAGGGAATGCTTTCAATGACCAGCATGCCCGACTCGACCTTGGCCGCATCAAGGATGTCATTGAGGATGTGCAGCAAGGTTTCGGCACTGCCATGCGCCAGCCGTATATAGCGGTTGCTTTCGGCTTGACTGGGGCGTTTGCGCAACAGCTCCAGCATGCCAATCACACCTCCGAGCGGCGTGCGAATTTCATGACTCATCACCGCCAGAAATTCACTCTTGGAACGGGTAGCCGCCTCGGCGGTTTCTTTGGCGGTCATCAAACGCGCCAGCGACTCGGTGTCGCGCTGGTGGGTATGCGAAAAGAAAACCAGCAGCTGGGAAATGAGCAGGGCGATCAGCAAAATGGGCGCTCTGGCCTCGCGTATGCGGTCGAACCAGTCCTTGGCAGCAATATCCAGCTCGATATTGGTATAGCCAACGCCGCTCAGCTGTGGCAATGGCACGGAAGCGATGATCCAGGTACCCCAGCGATCCACTACCGGCCCAAGCACGAAGCTCTGTCGTGAGGCCATGCCGGCAAGATAAGTGCTATCGGCTTCATCATAGGGTTGCCCGGGCGGTGAATAGTCTGCCGAGTCAGGGTTTTCCGAATCCGCCAGGAAAAAACTTTTGCCGTTCCGGTAGCCGGCCAGCAACACAAACCGCAAATCCTGGTTGGCTTTGCCCAAGGAAATCATCAACGCCTTCAGACGTTGATAGGCCGGGTTCTGCAGATCCTGTTCGCCCCACAACAGTTGGCCGTAATCATCATTGCTGATGGCACCGGCCACCAGCTGGGCGCGCGTTTTCACGTCATGACGCATGGCGGCATCGCGATTTTGGCCGGTGTTTTCCACGGCAATCCACGTCACCAGCAGCACCACCACAATGGTGGCAAGCTGAAGTAGCCAGCGAAAGCGGCTGACGCTTTCATCGAAATTGAGCAGGGCGCGCCGGTGGCAACGCTGGAATACGATTTCTGTTGCCACCAATGCCGCCAGCACAAACGGCAGGCTGGGCAGGGCAACACCCACATCGGAGGTGGTGTCGCCGGTATTGAGGAAGTAGTTGGCCAGCCCGGTATAGGGCCGCAGTACAACTCCGAGTGCGCACCCCAGCACTGACCAGCCCAGCGCAAGATGAGCCCTGGCTTCCACGCTTGCCTGTTGTTGGCGTGACAGCATGAGCAGGCAGCCCAGCGCAAACAGGGCCGAGCCAAGCCCTTGTGTCAGCCAGATCCAGTGTTCCAGGTCAGGCATCAGTAATTTGCCGGCAACCGCCAGTGCCAACGCGGGCAGATGCAGCCAGACGCTGATTACACTCTTGCCTGCTTCACGCCACGCCTGGCGCGCAAATTCCAGCAAACTGGCCAGCGACAGTGACAGCAACAGTGGTGACAGCACATTCATCACGGCAATGGCATCAGCACTGTATCTGCCAATTTCCGTCCAGCAGTAAAGTGCCTGCAGAAAACCGAACACACCCAGAGCGCGCCAGCATTGCTGGTCTTTCAACCGCGCGACGCCCAGGCAACTGCTGCCCAGCAAGGCCCACAGGCTGCCGCACGCGAAAGCGATGAAGTCGAGGTTTGACTTGAGATGTTCAAAGAGCATGCACAGGCATCGCGTTGCGGGACAGGTTCTGATGTTACAACGACTGGCGTCATAACAGGGTTCGGGAATTGGCTGGATACCACTCTGGCGGGGATGGGGTGTGGCGGTGTGAGAGGGCTAATCGCCTTGCACGGTGTGGACGGCAAGGCGATTACGCGGGAAAGCAGGATTAGCCGATGCGAAAGAAATGATCGTTGATAAAGTTCTCAAGCAGTTCCTGCTTGCCACTGATGGACTTGGGTTCACCAATAGCCGCAGCGTGACTACGCAAATCAGCCAGCGTCAGTTCACCATTTTCAAAACGCTTACCCACGCCGCTGTCGAAGCTGCCGTAACGCTGCACCTTGGTGTCTTGCAACTTGCCACTTTCCAGAATGCTGTGCGCAATCAACAGCCCGCGCGCAAACGCATCCATGCCGCCGATATGAGCGATGAAGAAATCTTCCATGTCGTTGGATTCGCGGCGCAGCTTGGCGTCGAAGTTGAGGCCGCCGCTGGTGAAGCCGCCCATGCCGAGCACGACCAGCATCGCTTGCACGGTGTCGTACATGTCGGTGGGGAACTGGTCGGTGTCCCAGCCGTTCTGGGCATTGCCACGGTTGGCGTCGATGGAGCCGAGCAAGCCGGCATCGGCTGCCATCTGCAAGTCGTGCATAAAAGTGTGGCCGGCCAAGGTGGCGTGATTGGCTTCGATGTTGAGTGCGAAATCCTTGTCGAGGCCGTGCTGACGCAAGAAGCCGATCACGGTTTGTGAATCGACGTCGTATTGGTGATACATCGGTTCCATGGGTTTGGGTTCGATCAGGAACTTGCCTTTGAAGCCGATCGAGCGGCCATAGTCGCGCGCCATGCCGAGAAACTTCGCCATGTGTTCAAGTTCGCGCGCCGTGTTGGTGTTGTAGAGCGATGCATAACCTTCACGGCCACCCCAGAATACGTAGTTCTCTCCGCCAAGAGCGACTGTTGCATCCAGTGCCGCTTTCACTTGCGCGCCGGCATGTGCCACCACGTCGAAATTGGGATTTGTGGAAGCACCATTCATGTAGCGCGGATTGGAAAACACATTGGCAGTGCCCCACAGCAATTTCACGCCGGTAGCGTTTTGGCGAGACTTGGCCAGCTCCACCAGTTTGTGCAGATTGTTTTCGCTGTCGGCTACCGAGCCCCCTTCAGGGGCGAGGTCGCGGTCGTGGAAGCAGTAATAGGGCACGCCCAGTTTGGTGAAAAATTCAAAGGCGGCATCGAGTTTGTCTTGCGCCGCGCCCAGCGGATCAGCTTTTTGTTTCCACGGCAGTATGCGGGTGCCGGGGCCGAACGGATCGGCGCCATCGGCGCAGAAGGTGTGCCAATAGCACACGGCGAAGCGCAGATGGTCGCGCATGCTTTTGCCACCGACCAGGCGATTGGCGTCGTAGGCTTTGAACGCCAGCGGATTATCGGAGGCGCTGCCTTCAAAGCCGATCTTGCCGATGCCGGGAAAGAATTCCTTGTCACCAATGAAAACGGAACTGCTCATATACGTGCCTTCTTATTGTTAGCCGGATCAGGTTGAAGTGAAGTGTCGATCAAAACAGTGGCATTACTTGGTTAAGTGCGCGCTGGTAGTTGGCATAGGCTGCTGCATAGACTGCGGTCATGCCCGCATTGGGCTGCGCGGCTTTGCTGGCGTCAGTCTCGCAATGTTCGCTGCACACCTGTGCCAGCGTCAATCCGGGATTGGTTTTTAACTGCAGTAGCCACAGCGCCTGCAGTGCCGCACCGAACGAAGCCCCTTCTTCGCCTTTGAGCACGCGCACCGGCAACTGGAACATGTCGGCGATCATCTGCCGCCACACCTTGCTGTTGCTGCCACCGCCAGTCAGCGTGATCTCTTTGGCCTGCAGGCCCAAGCGTTTGAGTTCATCAAGGCCGAACAACAGCGAGAAGCTGGCGGCTTCCAGCGTGGAACGCAACAAGTGCGCCTTGCTGGAATTGTGGGCGTCCAGACCCAGCACACAGCCTTTGGCGCGTGGCAGGTTGGGCGTGCGTTCACCG
>CANCGR010000013.1 GCA_947377625.1 Gammaproteobacteria bacterium
GCAGATAAATCAAAAACGTCGTGCCCTGGCCCACTTTGGAGGCAACCTCTATGGAGCCGCCATGTTTCTTTACGATGGAGTATACGGTGGCCAGGCCCAGGCCACTGCCGGTAGGTTTGGTGCTGAAATAAGGGTCAAATATTTTGAGCAGAATTTCATCAGCAATGCCTTCGCCATCATCAGCCACTTTCACGCGCACATAGTCGCCAGGCGCGCAATTGCCAGGGCCGCCCTCAGCGAAACTCATGTTGTTGAGCTGGATATGCAGAAAGCCGCCATCGGGCATGGCCTGACACGCATTGATGGCCAGGTTGGTGATTACCTGTTCAATTTGCCCGGCATCGGCATGCACTTTCCACAAGCCGGGTGCTGCAGTGAAATCCAGCCGGATATTGCTGCCGGTCAAATCCAGCTTGGTAACGTCTTCTATCAGTTTTTTAAGATCAATATCTTTTTTGACCGGTGCGCCACCCTTGGCAAAAGTCAGCAGCTGGCTGGAAAGATTGGTGGCTCTTTGCAGGGCTTTTTCTGCAATTTCCAGCACTTCGTGTGAGGGGTGGCCTGCATCCATCTTGCTTTTTGCTAACGCGATACTGCCAAAAATCAAGGTATTTATATTGTTGAAATCATGGGCGATACCGCCTGCCATGACGCCAAGGCTTTGCAGTTTCTGCATTTTTTGCAGCTCATCTTCAGCGATTTTGAGCGCGGTAATGTCTTGCACCGCGCCAGCGATTTCCGTGAGAAAGCCGTGCTCGTCATAGATGGCTTCGCCTATCGCATGCACCCATTTCAAGGTGCCACTTTTGGTAAGCAAGCGGTAGGTGGAGTCGTAGCGGCCGGTGTTTTCCAGGGTCTTTTGCATTATTTCGGCAGTGCTTTCCCGATCATCCGGATGCACGCTCTGGTTGAATTCACTTAGCGGCACGCCTTTGGGCAATTCAAAAATCTGGTAAAGCTCGTCAGTGCCGCTCAAGGCAGTGGTGTGCGGGTTGAGCAACCAGTGCCCGATCAGGGCGAGCCTTTGCGCGCGTTTGCGTAGCTGTTCACTTTCTTTCAGTGCGTCCTGCACCAGCTTTTGAGCGGTGATATCCCGCTGCACCAACAACAAAAACCCGCCTGATTGCTTTAACTCAAACAGCGATGCATTAACCGAGCACCAAAAAGTTGAGCCGTCTTTCCTGATGTGTTGAACTTCTTCTTGCCAACACCCTGTTGCGTGGATGCTGCCGCTGATTGCCGCCGCAAATTGCTGCCAGGAAGAATTTTTGAATTCGCCCAGAATGGCCAGAGGCTTGCCGGCCAGTTCACCGGCTTGATAGCCAAACAAGGTATTGAAAAACGGGTTGGTATAAACGATTTCACCTGTATCCAGGCGTGCAACGACAATGCCTTCAGCCAAGTGCACAGCGATTGCTTCAAACAATTCCGCCATTTCAGAATCTTCATTCGCCATGTTTTTGAAATCCCTGTCGTTAAAAGGCTGTATTTTGGCCTTTCACTGCGCAGCGTACTAGCGAAAGTGTGCATATTTACCGTGTAAAATGGAAATGCAGGGGAACTCACAAAACTCATTACACTCTGCGATGCCTCTGCAATATCATAGCCCACAGCTTTTAAATTCCCAGTCTTTGAACTCATGCCTATATCTTCAATAAACCGTCGTTTTTTCCTGCAGGGTGTTGCTGCCAGTTCCTGTCTTGCCGTGCTTGGCTTGCCGATGGTGGGCAGTGCTGCCACGCCAGCGCTGAGTGTGCAAAAAATTACTGATCGCATTGCGTTGATTGGCGGTGCCGGTGGCAATGTGGTGCTCTACAACGGCGATGCCGCACTCACCCTTGTCGACAGCGGTTCGCGCGAGCAGGCGCCAGCACTGCTGAAACTTGTTGATGAGTTAGGTGTGAACAAAAAGATTGGCACATTGTTCAATACACACTGGCATGAAGATCACACTGGTGGCAATGAAGCGGTGCATGCACGCGGTGCCAAAATAATCGCGCACGAAAATACCAGGCTGTGGCTCGGTGCCGACTTCGACGTGGAGTGGCGCAACACCAGCCACAAACCAAGACCGAAAGCAGCACTGCCTGATCAAACGTTTTATGTTGATGGCAAACAGGATCTTGGTGGCGAAACGGTTGAGTATTGGCATTTTCCGCAAGCGCATACCGATGGCGACATCGCACTGTATTTCCCCGTCAGCAACGTGCTGGTGGCCGGCGGGCTGCTGAGCAACAAGATGTACCCGATTGCCGACAGTGCCACCGGTGGCTGGATCGGCGGCTTGCTCGCTGCCAATGCTGCGATGCTGGCCAGGGCCAATGACAACACCGTCATCATTGCCGAGCGTGGCCCTGCGTTGAAGAAAGCCGATTTGCAGGCACAGCACGACATGCTGGCCGATTTGTTTGAAGTGATGAAGACGCGTGAACGAGAAGGCTCCAACGACCACGACATGCTGAGAGAAAAAATTACTGCCAAGTACGACACGCGTTTTGGCAATCCGGATGAGTTTGTAAAAGAAACTTACCGTGGCATGTGGGTACATACCTACGATATGGGTGGTTTTATCTGATGAAAATACTTGCACACAGATTTATTGCCTGCAGCGCATTGTTGGCCGGCTTCTCGTTGAACCCGCTTACGCTGGCGGCGGCCGAACATGCTGACAGCGGCAAAGCTCTCAAAGAACTTGAAGGCCAGTGGGGCGTGCTCAACCAGTATTGCGTGAAATGCCACAACTCCGAAGATTGGGCCGGCAGCGTCGACTTCGACGGGCTTAAAGCCACAGACGTTGCAAAAAATCCGCAGGTGTTTGAATCCGCCATCCGCAAATTGCGTGGCCGGTTGATGCCGCCACCCGGCAACGAACGACCGGATGAAAAGACCATCGATGCGTTTGTGTCGCACATGGAAAACTACATTGATGCCGCCGCTGCAAGCCAGACCAACCCAGGACACGTCGTGGCGCATCGTCTTAACCGTAAGGAATACGCCAACGCCATCGAAGATCTGCTGGCCATGAAGGTGGATGCCAAAGGCTTGCTACCCTCGGATACCTCCAGCGACGGTTTTGATAACGTCGCCAATGTGTTGCAGGTAAGCCCGGCTTTTCTCGAACAATATTTGTCAGCCGCACGTGCCATCAGCATTCAAGCGATCGGCGATGCCGCGCCACCGCCGGATGTAGCCTCTTTTGAGGCGCCGAGCCTGGCCAACCAATATCGCCACGTTGGTGGTTTGCCGCTGGGCACGCGCGGTGGCTTTGCAGCGGAACATTTTTTCCCGGTCGATGGCGAATATGAATTCAATGTAGAAATCGCTTCGCAGGAAGGTTCACTGCAACGTTCCTATCCAACCTGGTGGCTCGAATCCAAACATCGCTTCATCCTCACCATTGATGACCAGGAAGTGTACACAGCCACGCTCGGTGGCCATGAAGACGAGGAAGCGGTGGATCTGATCCAGACGCCTGCCATTACTGAAATCCAGAATCGTTTCACCAAGATTCGCATTCCGGTTAAAGCTGGCACTCATAATCTTGGTGTGAGCTTTGCGGCGCGTACCTTTGCGGAATCTGATCGCATTGTTGATCAGCTCAGCCCCGGTGAAGGCCAGGACAATATTCCAGTCGTGGTGGCCTTCAAGGCAGTGGGGCCGTTCAACCCGGGCGGCATGCCGGATATAGCGAGTCGCAGAAAGATTTTCTCGTGCTACCCGCGAACGACTGCCGAGCAAGCGCCGTGTGCAAAACAAATCGTCTCCACGCTGGCACGGCAAGCATTTCGCCGCCCGCTGACTGACAGCGATATCGCGCCACTGATGAAGTTTTATCAGAATGGTCTCGAACAAGGCGGCTTTGAAACCGGCATCCAGAAAGCCGTGATGGCGATGTTGGGTTCCACCAAGTTTCTCTATCGTGCCGAACCTTTGCCGGCGGATGCCAAAATCGGGCAAGCCTTTCAGGTAAGCGATGTCGAGCTTGCGTCCAGGCTGTCTTACTTTTTGTGGAGCCGCAGCCCTGATGATGAACTGATCAGCCTGGCTGAACAAAACCGGCTGCACGAACCCAAAGTGTTGAAGCAGGAAGTGCATCGCATGTTGCTCGATGCGCGTGCTAAATCGTTGCCGCAGAATTTTGCATTCCAGTGGCTGCGCATTGACGACGTCAGCACCATCACCCCTGATCCACGCATCTTCCCGCAATTCGATATGGATCTGCAGAATGCCTTCAAGGAAGAAATGGCGCTGTTTGTCGACAGCATCCTGCGCTCTGATCACAGCGTGGTGGATTTGCTCTCCTCCAAAGAAACTTTCCTCAACGAGCGGTTGGCCCGCCATTACGGCATCGACAGTGTGCGCGGCTCGCAGTTTCGCAAAGTAACGTTGGAAGACACCCGCCGCTTTGGCTTGCTCGGCAAAGGCGCGGTGCTGATGCTGACTTCGTACCCGAACCGTACGTCACCGGTGCTGCGTGGTGCCTACATTCTCGATGCCATAATCGGCACCCCCCCTTCAGCACCACCACCGGGTGTTGAAATCAATCTGGAAACCAAGCCGGGTGAAGTAGTCAAAACGGTGCGTCTGCGTATGGAAGCCCATCGCAAGCAGCCGACCTGCAACCAGTGTCATGGTGTGATTGATCCCATGGGTCTGGCGCTGGAGAATTTTGATTCGATTGGCGAATGGCGCGACATCGACCGCTTTGCTGCTTCACCGATTGATGCGGTGGGCAAGTTGGTCAGCGGCCAGAGCGTGGCTGGGCCGCAGGATCTGCGTAATGCTTTGGTTTCACGCCCGGAACAATTTGTATGGGCCTTGACCAAAAAGCTGATGACCTTTGCGCTCGGCCGCACTGTTGAATATTACGACATGCCGATCGTGCGCAGTGTCGTGAAACAGGCGCAGGCCAATGATTACCGTTTTGAAACCATTGTGCAGGGCATTGTCGAAAGTCCGGCGTTCCAGATGAAGTCGTTGCCTGCAGAAAGCAAAGATGAAAGTAAAAAAGGCAACAGCGCAGTGACGCTCAACCAATAGCGCGTCCAACAAGAGAGGGGATGAACCTATGTTTATTACCAAGAAGCATTTATCACGCAGAACGGTACTGCGTGGATTGGGCACCAGCATTGCGCTGCCGTTCCTGGATGCAATGGTGCCGGCTGCCACCGCCATAGCCAAAACGGCAGCAGCTCCCAAACCACGCATGGGCTATTTCTATCTGCCGCACGGCGCTGTCATGAAAGATCTGACGCCCACCATCGTCGGCAAGGACTTTGAGTTCACGCCGATTCTGAAAGGGTTCGAACCATACAGAAAATATGTCACGGTGGTTTCCGGTCTCGACAACAAATCGGCCCGCAGCGGTGCTGTGCATGCCATCACTCCCGGCACTTGGCTGAGCTGCGTAGCCCCACGCCGCAGCAATGCACCGTTTGGCGGCATCACTGCCGACCAGGTGGCTGCCAAACATATCGGCCAGAGCACGGCGATGCCGTCACTGGAAGTAGCCACCGAAGAAAAAGGCGGCAGCTCAGCGTGTGATGGCACTTACGGCTGCAGCTTTGGCAACACTATCTCCTTCAGCTCGCCCACCAGTCCGCTGCCGATGGAATACAGCACCAAGAAATTTTTTGCGAAGTTGTTTGGTGAAGGTCGCTCCGATCAGGAACGCGCGCGCATTGCCGGCGACTACAAAAGCTTGCTCGACATGGTGAAAGAAGAAACCGGCAGCCTGAAAAAATCGTTGGGTGCGGCTGATCAGGTGATTCTTGATGGTTACCTCGACAGCGTGCATGAAATCGAACGCCGCGTGCACAACGTGGAAACCCGCGACCTGTCGATGTATGAGCTGCCTAATATTCCGGTAGGTATTGCCAACTTTGACGAGCACATCAACCTGATGTTCGACATGATCGCGCTGTCTTACCAGGCCGATATGACGCGCGTCGTCTCCTTCATGATGGCGGCCGAAGTCAGCGCGCAGGCCTACACGCATATTGGCATTCCGGATGCGTTCCATCCGCTGTCGCATCACAACAACAATGCCACCAACCTGAGCAAGCTGGCGAAGCTGCAAGGCTGGCACGTGGATGTGTTTGCGCGTTTCATGGGCAAACTGGCCAAGATGCAGGAAGGCGACAACACCATTCTCGACAATTCCATCTTCCTTTATGGCGGCAACATGTCGAACAGCAACAATCACGATCACTATCCGCTGCCTACCGTAGTGCTCGGTGGTGGCGCCGGCAAAATCAAAGGCAACCAGCATTTGAAATTCGACAATCAGGAGCCGCTGGCCAACCTGCATTTGACACTGCTGCAACGCGCGGGTGTGCCGGTTGAATCGCACGGCGACAGCACGGGCACGTTTGAAGCGGTATAAGCGGTAGCAAGTTGCGATGCTGGGAAATATGGGAAACACAAATATGAAACGCGCTGCACTTTCGGCACTTGGCCTCACTTTGGTCGCACTCACTTTTGCACCTGTTGTGGGCGCACAGTCGTTGCTGGAAAGTATTCGCGCTGGCAATCAGCAAGCCGCGCTTGAATCCATCAAAAGCGGTGCTGATGTAAATGCCAAAGAATCCAACGGCACCACGCCTTTGATCTGGGCTGTACACGGCGGTGATCTGGCGCTGGTCGAGAAACTGATCAAGGCTGGCGCCAAGGTGAATGCAATGAACGACTATGGCGCCTCAGCGATGTCGGAAGCGGCAGAGTTGGGTAATCCAAAAATTGTGGCTGCTTTGTTGAAAGCAGGTGCTGATCCTGAATCACCCAATGCCGATGGTGAAACTGCATTGATGGTGGTGGCACGCTCCAGCAATGTGGAAACTGCGCAGCTGTTGTTGAAAGCGGGCGCCAAGGTAAATGCCACTGAACAATGGAAAGGCCAGAACGCGGTGATCTGGGCGTCCGCGCAATCACAGCCCAAGATGCTGGAGCTGCTGCTCAAAGCCGGCGGCAATCCCAACTCACGTTCCAAGGTGAATGAGCGTGATCGTCAAATCACTGCCGAGCGGCGCTTCCAATGGCGTCCGGCCGGCGGCATGACGGCGTTGATTTACGCTGCGCGTGAAGGCTGCCTTGAATGTACGCGTTTGCTGGTGAAGGCCGGTGCTGCGATTGACAAAGGTGATGCAGAAAATGTCACGCCACTGCTCACCGCCATCATCAACATGCATTTTGATACCGCCAAATACCTGGTGGAAGCCGGCGCCAACATCGACAAATGGAGCCTGCGTGGCGAGAACCCGGTGTATTCGGCAGTGGACGTGAACACCGTGCCGCACGGCGGCTACCCGGATCGTCCTTCTACTGATACGACTACCAGTTTGCAGATGCTGCAAATCCTGCTGGAGAAAGGCGCCAACCCGAACCTGCAACTCAAACTGCAATCGATGTATCGCCATATCAAAGACGACCGCGGCTCCGATGGCCTGCTCGGCATTGGCTCGACGCCATTACTGCGCGCTGCCAAAGCCTTCGATGTGCCGGCGATGGAATTGCTGTTGAAGCATGGTGCACTGCCGAACCTTCCTAACCGTGCTGGTTATACGCCTACCATGGCCGCTGCTGGTCTCGGCTCTGGTGCTACGGATACGCGCGGCGATTACACCGCGCCGTTTGCCAATAAGCAGTCACAGCTGGCTCTGGAAGTAATGGTGAAAAATGGCGGTGATGTGAAACTGCAAGAAAGCACTGGCCGCACCGCGTTGCACGGCGCCGCGAGTTGGGGCTGGAATGATGCGGTCGCGTATCTGATTGCGCAGGGCGCTGATGTGTTGGCCAAAGACAAGAATGGTCTGACGCCAATGGATGCGGCCATGGGCAAGAGCGGCGCTACCGGACGTGGGCCTTCGGGTGCTGTGCATAAGGACACGGCTGAGTTGATTCAGAGTGCGATGCTGAAGAAGGGGGCTCAGTAAATCCGGGTCAATGTAAAACCCCGTGATGCATTCATTCGATTCGTTGCATTTAAAACAAAATTAGTTACTATTGCTTTAAATTAGTTTGCGGTGATCTTCATGCAAGCCCAGTCTGACAGCCCCCCAGCCACCGATCGCACCGAACTTGCCAAGATGGTGATTGCTCTGTTCGATCATTGGCAACTGGCCACCGATGATGCTTTGTCTTTGCTCGGCTTGGCCACCAGTAACCGAGCCTTGCTAGGGCGCTACCGCAAAGGGGAGCCACTGGCTGCCTCGCGTGATTTGTTGGAGCGCGTGGGCATCTTGCTCGGCATTCACAAAGCCCTGCGCCTGCTGTTCCCCGATAATCGTGCACTGGCCTATGCTTGGATGTGCCAGCCCAATCGAGCCTTCAACGGCATGACGCCTACCGCCGTTATCCGGCAATGGGGGTTTCCCGGCCTGCTGATGGTGCGCAGTTACCTGGATAAGGCGCGCGGCAAGTAACACCCACATAACGAGAGCCTGCATGGAAGCGTTATTCAACGAGCTGTCTTTACTCGATTGGCATGGTGATTTGTTTCGCAACATTGTCTCGTTGCGGCAGTCTGAAAATTTGTTCGACGATCTTTCCGCTTCGCCAGCTGCGCAGGCCATGGCGTTGCAACTGGAGCTGCACTGCAAGCCGCTCACTTTTGAATCGACGCAACCCATAATCGACCGTCCTTTTGAAGAAGCCCGGTACGACGACGCCATTGGCTATCCATTTAGTCACTGGTGTGAATCACGTTATTCCGATGGGCGCTTCGGCGTGTGGTACGGCACCGATGAGCTGGTCACCAGCATTCATGAAACCGTTTATCACTGGCGCCAAGGCTTTTTGGCCGATGCCGGCTGGCAGGATGCACCGGTGAGCATTGAACGTCGCGTACATCTGGTGCGCTGTGATGCAGCATTAATCAATCTGCAGACTCGTGTTGCCGGCTATCCTGGTTTGATTGATCCTCACTCGTATCACTTCACGCAGTCGATCGGGCAGCGTCTGCATCATGAAGGACATCCTGGTTTGCTTACACAATCAGCACGTTGTGATGGCTCTGTGTTTGCGATTTTCACCCCGCGTGTGCTGAGCAACCCGCGTGTACAGTTCTATCTTACTTATCGGATAACAAGTGGACGGGTGGAAGTGTTGAGACAAGAGGGCAATTTGTTACTGGTCATTTGATGCAACATCGCATGTCGATTTACTGTCCCAAAAAGGTTTACGCGCTTACGCCAACCCCGGCAACAAGGTCTTGATCCCATCCACAATAAATTCCACTGCCATCGCGGCCAGAATCAACCCCATCACGCGCGACGAAATGTTCATCGATGTCTGGCTCAGATGTTTGCCGATGCGCGGCGCCAGGTGAAAACAGATCCACACAATCAATGCCACCAGCAAACAGATCGCGATCAGGATGGCCTTGTGAGTGAGAGCGTCCGATTGCTGACTGAACAAAATCACGGTGCTGATAGCGCCTGGGCCCGCGAGCAAAGGCAGCGCCAACGGCACTACGCCGATCGCAGTTGAATTAACCGCTTCCTCATCTTCTTCCGGCGTGTGGCGCGTGCGACTGTTCTTCGCTTGCAGCATGTCAAACGAAATGGTGAGCAGCAAAATGCCACCTGCAACGCGGAAACCTTCAATGCTGATATTGAAGATGTTGAGAATGCTGGAGCCAGCCACCACGCTCACCGCCAGAATGCAGGCCACTGCCAGCGCCGAAGTGCGTGCAATACGTTTGCGGTGCGTTTGCATGTTGTCGGTGAAATTCAGAAACAGCGGCACCGTGCTGAGCGGGCTGACAATGGCGATCAGGCCGGTGAGCATGCGCAGATAATCATTCCAGTTAAGCATGGGCTGCAAACGGCTACTTGGTCACCAGCTTCTGCACACGCCAGTTGATGAGTTCCGCTACCCAGATTTCATCTTCCGACGGGCAGGCAATCGCATGGATCCAGCCGAATTCGCCAAGATTGCGGCCGGGTTGGCCATAGACGCCCAGCACCTTGCCTTGCAGTGACACTTTGTAAATGCGGCTCGGGTAAAGATCGCCGACAAACAACACCGGGTTGGGGCCAGGTGTCATGCACAGTGCATCAGGCGCGCCCGGGGCGAGAGAGCCAGTCTTGCCGTTGGGATTTTCGTTGCCATAGACCACCTTGCCGCGCGTAATGTCCACCGGCACTTCAATGACGAATTCACGCAGATATTTGCCGTTCTGGTCGAATACCTGAATGCGGCGGTTGCCACGATCAGCTACATAGATTTCATTGGCCGGTGACACCGCAATGCCGTGCGGCGTATCGAACTGGCCGGGCCCACTGCCGAGCGAACCCCAGCTGGCGATCCACTCGCCTTTGGCATTGACCTTGGCCACGCGTGAATTGACATAGCCGTCGCTGAAATAGGAATTACCTTGTGAATCCCACGCCACATCGGTGGGCTGGTTGAATTCATTGTCACGATGCACTGGAATCGGCGAGCGCGCATTGTTGTCTTTGGGAACCTCTACAGCCACACCTGCGCGTTTCAACAGGTCAGTCATGCCTGAGGCGTAATCTGGCGGCACCTGCAAATGCGAAGCTTCACCCTTGCGACCAAACACCCAGTCCACATGTCCCTCTTTGGTAAAGCGCAGGATCATGTTGGAGCCTTTGTCGACCACCCAGATGTTGTCGTGTGGATCGATGCGCACCGCGTGCGCATAGGCCCACGCATAAAGATTCTTGCCGATTTCGCGGATGAACTTGCCCTTGCTATCGAACTCCAGCAACTGTGCAGCGGTGGCCATATAGGCAGGCCCGGTGGAGTTGCCGCGTGAAAACACAAACACATGGCCTTCGGAATTGACCGCCACACCAGCGACTTCGCCGAAATTCATGTCGGCGGGCAGCTTCAGTGGATTGGGCACCGATCGAAACGGTAATTCGGGAACGGCGTTGGCGGTTTGCGCCACAGCGGCGGTGAGCGGAACACTTAACAACAGGGCAGCAAGCAGGAAGCGCTTCATAAACACCTCGCAGGAATGGAAAGTGGGAACCGCGTGAAGGGTAGCCCGGTAATGCAGGGTCGTCTACTTGAAACTGGTTGCGGCAAATGCGCCGTTTTTGCTTACTCCAGATGCAAAGTCATCTTTACTGCAGTTGCATTGGTGGTTTTCTGTTTGGCTGAATCTGCTTCCTCGTTGACAAGAAACACGCGCTCCGCCGTCAAGGCGGTATTGCCCAACAGCAAGGTCTGCACAGCGTTGGCGCGGCGGCGTCCCAAATCAGCCAGCGCGTCAGCGTCGGGTTTCAACAGCGGCAGCAAGGCCTGCTCGCTGGCCTGGATTTTCTTGTCCATTACTTCATCGGCAGTGGCAGCGGCGGCATCACTTTCGTTCACGGGGTAAGCCATGGGCTGACCGCTACGATTCTGGTATTCCAGCTCCAGCGCTGCCAGATAAGTCGCGCGTGCGGTGGCCTCACTGCTGGTCGGCGCAAGATTGTGCAGTGTTTGCTGGGCCATGGCCTGTGTGTCGGCGGCGATGATGGCGCCCAGTGGAATATTCAACTTCAGCGTCGGACGTTCAACCAGCGCTTTGGCCAGTGCATTGAGCTTGCCGGTTTCAACCTCACTCAATTTGGCGATGCCGGGTTGGAATTCGACAAACGACAGCTCATCGCCGTGCCCGCCAAACAAATGACCCAGTGCAGCAAACGGCGCTTTAGCGACATTGGCCAGCACGCCGGCAAACGCCTTCCACACCAGCGGGGCTATGCGAAATTGCGGGTCGTCCATGGTGCCGGATACCGGCAGATCAACCGTGATCTGGTCGTTGCCGTCTTTCAGCAATGCCACGGCCAGTTTGATTGGCACTGGGGCGGCGTCCTTCGAATCGGTTTTATCACCGAACTCCAGCGAGTCGAGCACCACATGATGCTCGGCATCCAGTTTGCGATCATTGATGCGATAGTGCATCTCGGCCGACAACTTGCCCTTGCTGATGTTGTAGCCGGCAAACCTGCCCGAGTAGGGGTTGAACGTGGTGAGTTCCATGTTGGAAAACTTGACGCCTACATCGGCAAACTTTTTCGCGGCCAGAAAATTCATCTCGCCGTTAACATCGACTGGCGAGAAATGATCCACCTTGCCTTGCATGGTCAGTGTTGCACGCGAGGTGGGTTGCGATGACAGGCCGCTGATGGCGCCGTTCAAATCGACAATGCCGGTCGAGAAATTGGGTTCAATGGAGCGATCAGCGAAATCGGCCGCGCTGGCGATGATCTTGATGCTGCTGATATGCAGTTGCGGGCCGGCCGAAGTATTGGTCTGTGTATTCAAAGACTTGTTGTTGCTTTGCTTTGCGACAAGCGATTTGGCTTGCGCACTCTTTGGTGCTGGCGCGGAGAATATTTTTGCTACGTTGAAGGTCTGGTCTGCAGTAATTTGCAAGTTGCCATAGGCTTCTTCAGCGATGATGCTGTCGATATCCAGGCTGGTGAGCTTGGCAGTGTCAGCGTCCGCAACCGCTTTGATACCTTTGACTTCCAGCAGTTTCCAATCGACGAATTCCGTGCGGCTGGATTTGTCCTGGCTGTGCAGGTTTTCAATGTTGATATCGCCAGTGAAGCTGAAAGCGGAGGGGTCAGAGCTGACACTGGCGTGCAAGGCAAATATCCCTGAACTCAGTGTCAAGCGTGTTTGTTGTTCCAGATACGGCTGCAGTGACGACAACACAAAGCTGTCGAGATCGAGATTGAGTGCCACTTGTAGCGGCGCCATCTTGATGTCACCCCCAAGCTTGAAATGCGCAGAGTTGTCTATGGCGACTTCGCCTGTGAGGTGCATCGGTTGGCCGTCTGTACCCAGGTTGGCAATTTGCAACGACAGCGGCTGCAGCGCGAAATGAGCGACAGGGCTTACTGCGTTATCGGTGATGGCAACAGTGCCGGCATCAACGCGGCTATCGATGATTGTTAACTGCCAAGGCGACTCTTGTGGGCTCTGTTGCGAGTTGCCGTTTGCTGCAGTGTTGGCCTCCACTGCATTTTGGGTATTGCTGACCGGCGCTTGTGCATCACTGCTGCCCAACAAGCGCGAGAGGTTGAGTACGCCATCGCTGTCGCGATTAATTTCAATGGCAGGTGACTGCAGCAACGCGGTTTTGATGCTTACCTTGCGGTCAATGGGTGCCACCGCCACCTCATTGATAGCAATGATTGGAATCATGATGGGCGGCTTGCCGCCAGTGGCATTAATCTCGGCGATGGCAAGATTCTCTGCTGTTACTTTGCCCAGCGACAGTTGCCACTGCGGCGCTATTGATGCGGCTGCCGCAGCTGAAAATTGGTATTGCCCGTCGAGCGACAGCTTGCCGTCTGCCAGCTTGAAAGGCAGTGCGGCGGCCAGATAGCTGGCCAGTGGCGGCAATTGCAGGGCGCGAATGGCAAAGCTGCCAGCTGAGGCCAGTGGCTGCACTGCGAATTCGCCTGTTATTTCCAGTTGTTCTTTTTGCGCGGTGTGCGCCGAAATGCTGTAGTGGTTTTTATAGTCGGTGTCGGTGCGGAACTCTTTCAACGCAATATTGATTTGTTGCACTTGCGACTGGAAGGCTACGCCTTTTGACAAATCGCTGAAGCCAACGTGGCCCTCGTTTATTGACAAGAGGCCGATGCGAATTTTCGGCACTGTGGCACTGCTGCTTTTATTGGCTTCATTACCCGCCGGCAGCAAGTTCGCCAGGTTGAGTTTGCCGGCGGCATCAATCGCAATGGTGAAATCCGGTGAGTCGAGCTGCACGTCGCTCAGATTGATCCGGCCTTCCCACAGCGAGGCAAGCTGCGCATTGACATAGAGTTGTTTGAATCCTGCGATGGCTGCGCCGTTATTTTCTTTCAACGCCAACTCGCTGACCCGTAACTCCAATGTAAAAGGGTTGAACTGCACCGGGCCAAGCGACAGCTGTCGATGCAAAGTCAGGTCGGCGAATTTTTGCAGTTGCGAGCGGGCCAGCAGTGGCACGCCCCAAAAGCCGGCAGCCGCATAGCCCAATACAAGCGTTGATAGAACAATTGAGGAAACAATTAAGGGGACAACAGCCAGGCGATGGCGAGAGAACTGCATTGCGCTGACCTGCGATCAGTATTGGTTTAACGGGTAGTGGCGCACAGTCTATGGGCACTGGCTAAATAAGGAAAGCCAAGCCCTTGCAAGCGCACATAAAATTCAAATAACCGTTACAGAAAACAGACTCTGCAAGTAATATCGGGCGCAAATAAACACCAAAGGGGACGCACCATGAAAAAAGCAGGTCTGCTGCTGAGCTTTGTTTCAGCATTAACAATTAGCTCATTTGCCAACGCACAAAACTGTGATCGCGCTTGTTTGTCTGCGCATCTGGAAAAATATTTGAGTGGGGTTGTCAGTCACAAGCCGGCAGAGGCGGGCTTGTTTATCGGCTTTCGCCAGACTGAAAATTCGGTGGTGATTCCCGAAGGGCAGGGCGTGTGGGCCAGTGCCACTGGCCTTGGCTCAGTTCAGCGTCGTTACTTTGATCCAACGAAAAATACTGCGGCTTATTTCGGCACTATCAACGAAGGCGACAAGGAAGCGGTAGTCGCAGTGCGGGTAAAAGTGGAAAAAAATGAAGTCACCGAAGCCGAGTGGATGATTTCGCGCCAAAGCGACCCTGGCCTTATCGGCGAACCAGGCAAGACCCCGTTCAATCTTAAAATGCTGGCAGACACCTTACCGAAAGAACGCAATGTGGCTCAGAAGGATCGTCTGTCACGCGAAGCGCTGGTTGCCATCACCAATACCTATTTCGACGGCATCACCAGCAAGAACGACTACATCGTCAAAGGCCATCCCGGCTGCAGCCGTTATGAGAACGGCTTTCCTACTTTCAATACGCCGATAAAAGGCGAAGGCCATCTGGGCCTGGACGGCAAGACTGACTGCCGCACACAGGGCGATTTTGGCGTTGCCATCGTGGCCTTGCGTGATTATTTCCTCGTGGATGAGCAAGCGCAGATCGTGATGGTAAATGCCGTGTTCCTGCGTGATCCCAAGAACCCGAAACGACGCAACCACTTCACCGAATTGTTCCATCTGGATGGTGGCAAGATTCGCAGCGTGCATGCCGCCTTCTATTACCCGGCATCGGAACTGCCAGTGCCGAACTGGCCGCCGTATAACGGGCTGTTCCCGTTGCCAGCGCAATTCCAGTAAGTACCGGCAATATTTCAATCAACCAGGACGAGGTTAATAAAATGGGAAATTCAGGATTGGTGCGAGCAGTGTCCTTTTTTCTGGCAACGGCTGTTACTGCCATTGCTTTTGCGCAGGCGCCTGCTGCACCACCCGCTGCACCGGCAGTCGGGCACAAGGAAATCAAGCTGTCTCACGAAAAACTGGCGCGTTTGGTAGGCACTTATGAGGTGGCACCGCAAGCGAACATGAGCATCACGCTGGAAGGCGAGCAGTTGCAAGCGCAGCTGAGTGGCCAACCCAAGGTGGCGGTGTTTGCCGAATCGGAAACGATGTTTTTCCTGAAGGTGGTGGATGCGCAGGTGGAGTTCAAGCTTGATGCCGCCGGCGCCGTGACTGCGCTGGTATTGCATCAGGCCGGTCGCGACATGGAGGCGCGCCGCACCAGCGCCAAAGTAGTTGAGCACAAGGAAACCAAGCTCGCTGCCGATGTGCTCGCGCTCTATCCCGGCACCTATGCGGGCGGTCCTGCCACCTTGACCATCACGCAGGCAGGCGATCATTTGTCGGTAGCGGTCAACGGGCAGCAGCTCGAACTGTTTGCCGAAGCGCAGGACAAGTTCTTTATGAAAGTGGCAGACGTGCAAATCGAATTTGTGCGCGAGGCAGGCAAAATCAAAGCGGTCATCCTGAAGCCGGGCGATGTGCG
>CANCGR010000014.1 GCA_947377625.1 Gammaproteobacteria bacterium
CGGCCTGGCCGGGTGCCAGAGAGCCCAGCTGCGGGCGTCGCAGCAGTGAGGCACCGCCGCGTGTGGCGTAATGCAAAAATTCACGCGGAGGCGGCAATGGGTCGCTGCGTTGTGAGGCGCCCAGACACTGCAACAGATAAGCGAGCCGGATGCAGTCCAGCAGGTTGGAGTTGTCGTTGGAGGCGTAGCCGTCAACGCCGAGGCCGGTGCGCACGCCCGCTGCCCACGCGGCACCAAGATCAGTGATGCCATCGCCTACCAGACACATCGGGGCCGGGCAGTGGCTAAGGCCGATTTCCAATTGCGCCATGCGAAACATTTCGTCGCGGCTCAATTCCCAGCCGTGTGCGATCCAGATGTCCGGCCCGGTGAAGCCGATGCTTTCGCACCACTGCAACGAACGCATGCCGTAGCGTTTTTGCATAAGCGCGTTTTCGCCTTCGCACAGATGCGTGTGCACGGCGAGCTGGTGTTGCCGTGCCAGTTGCAGTGACTCGGTAAAGGTTTCCTGATAGCAGTTGATCGGCTGGCACGGGGCGAGCACCAGCGAGCGCATGCTGTAGGGGCTGGGGTCGTGGTATGCGCGGATCAAACGCTCACAGTCCTGCAGATATTCAGCAGTGGTTTCCACCATCGAATCAGGCATTGTGCTGCCGGCTGCAGCCGGCAAGGTATTCGTGCCGCGCCCGGCTACCAAGCGCATGCCACACAGCTGCGCCGCTTCGAACTGACGGTCGATCAGATATTTGCCGGCATGACGGTTGTAACAGTACTGGTGATCGAACGCGGTGGTGCAGCCGTGCTTGATCAGTTCGGCCATTGCGATCATCGACGTGTGGAAAATGCACTCCTCATTGATGAGACTGAAGATCGGATAGATGCGCCGTAGCCATTCGACCAGCGACAGCTGCGACCAGTCGAGTCCCAACTGGTTGCGCACGAAGGCCTGGAAAAAATGGTGGTGAGTGTTGATAAGGCCTGGATAGACAAACAGCTTGCTGCCGTCGATTACCTCAACGTTCGGTGGGCGTGGATACTCTGTGCCAGCAGGATGGATTGCACTCACCACGCCGGCTTCGCAGACAAGGTCGACATTACGATGCACAGTGCCTTGGCCATCGCAGCTCACCAGTGCGGCGATGTTGGCAACGATCAGGTTGGATTGGTGGGTTGTGTGCACGCGCAGCATTCACGTTGTCAGGGCATATTTCAGTTGTGCAAGAACTGCACCATGGCTCTGCCGGTGCATGGCAAGCTTATTGCTTGACCACTTGGTCAGGAAATTTTCCAACCATTGGGGGAAGCTATGCCGCACAACAATGCCAGATATGTTCCATCCTGGTTCCGCTCGCGCGTGCCGGCGCTCTTGTTGGGTGCATTACTGTGGCAGCACGGTCAGGCGCAAGTACTGGTGGAGAACGCCACGCTCATCACCGAGCAGGAGGGTGTGGAGGCGCCATTCACTGGCTACATGCTGGCCGGTGCCGACGGATTGATCACTGCCATTGGGCCGGGCGCTTATGCCGGGCAGTTGCCCTCTGGCACCCAACGGGTCGATGCCAGCGGCAAGTTTGTAATTCCCGGTTTTGTGTCCGGCCATAACCATTTGTGGCAGAGCGCATTCCGTGGCATTGCGCTCGACAAGGTGCTGCAGCCCTGGCTTGATGCCTTGCATCGCACCTACGGGCAGTTTTTCGCCAACGATGATTTCTACTGGTTCACGTTGCACGGTGCACTCGATCAATTACTGCACGGCATCACCACCACCTACAGCCATTCCCAGCGGCTCGACGCCAACGAAGAGCAGTATCTGGGCAGCATGAAGGCCGAGATGGAAGTAGGGCAGCACTTTATCTTTTCCTACAACAACGACACCAAACTAAAGCCGGCGGCGATGGACCTTGCCTTCGATGCGTTCATGAAAAAGGCCAATGCCAATATCGCGCTGCCGGGATCGATGATGCTGGGCGCCGCGATCAACGCTGTTGGCAATTTCAGCCCCGACGACACACTCGCGCGCGAGATGGCATTGGCGAAGAAATACAAGGTCGGCGTGCAGATTCACTATCTTGAACAATTTTCTACGGGTGAAGCGGACCGTGCGCAGTGGCAGTCGATGAAAGCCAAAGGTGCGCTCACTCCCACCACCACCTTCGCGCATTTCATCCAGACCACCGATGCCATATTGAAAGACACGGCAGCAGCCGGTGCCGGCATGATCTGGAATCCGCTCTCCAACGGCCGACTCGCTTCAGGGTTGTCCGACATTCCCAAATATCGCGCGATGGGCGTGAAAGTGGGCATGGGTGTGGACGGTGCTGCTTCCGGCGATATCAGTGATCCGTTCGAGAATATGCGCATGGGCATGTATGCGCTGCGCATGCAGCATCATGATCCGGCCATCATGTCAGCCGAACAGATTCTGCGGCTGCATACGCTGGATACTGCCAAAGTGCTGGGCATCGGCAACAAGGTGGGCAGTCTTGAGCAAGGCAAATTGGCTGACTTCCTGATTCTTGATCCCGGCAGCCCGCTCACCGGCGGTGTGTTCAATCCGGTGGCGCATCTGGTGGCGTCAATGAACGCGATGAATATCGAAGCAATCTATGTGGCCGGCAAGCTGCAAGTGCAGAACGGCAAAGTGCTGGGCAAGGACACCAAAGCGGTGCAGGGTGAAGTGGTGAAAAGAGTGGCGAGCATCGTGGCGGCGCAGAAAAAAGCTGCCAAGAAGTGAGGACGGGAGCCAGATAATCGTGGGGAATACACTGCCGTTGCTGGTGCTGATACACGGTGCGTGGCAGGGCAGTTGGGCCTTTGCCAACTGGCTGCCTGAATTGCAACGCAGCGGCTGCCAAGCCGTAGCGGTGGAGCTGCCTGGCAATGGCTGGGGCCCTTTGGCAGAGGCAGCTGCCAGCTTGCAAAGTTATTGCGCGCAAGTGCTCGCGGTTATCGAAGCGAACGAGGGGCCGGTAATTCTGGTGGGTCACAGTGGGGGTGGTATCACGGCCTCGCAAGTGGCCGAGCTGGTTCCGCACAGGGTTGCAGCGATCGTTTATCTGGCTGGCATCATGCTGCCTTCCGGCGTCGACTTGGGTGAAATCATCAGGCTGTGTGAGAGTGAGAATGCGGGCAGCAATTTTGACGGCATCCTTCCATGGCTGGATTTTTCCGGCGATGGCACCGTCTCGACGGTGCAGCAGCAAGGCGCACTCGCGTGTTTTGTGCACGACTGTGCTGCTGAATTTTCGCTGCCGGCCGTGCAGCAACTGCGCCCGCAGCAGGAAAGTGGCCGGCTGATGACAACGACTTTGTCATCGGCGCGCTTTGGCACAGTGCCGCGTATTTATGTGGAGTGCAGCGAGGATCGTTCAATTTTTTTGCCGCTGCAACGCAAGATGCAAGCGTTGTTGCCGGGAGCCAGATGCATTCACATGCAATGCGCTCATGTACCGCAACTGGCGCAGCCGGCAAGGTTGACAGAACTTTTGTTGCCGGTGTTGAAAGAGTTGTTGTTAAAAGAACTGTAACCGTCAACTCATATCATCGGAATGGCTGCGAATTTTTCGCGTCTTTTCAACAGTTCGCCGGTTTGTTTGCTGATGGCTTCCAGCAGCGCCGCTTCGTCGACATTGCATAGCTGTCGGTCGGCAACGCAAGGCAGGCCGCCCACCCACACGTCTTTTACATCGCTGGCGCGCGCGGCAAATACCAGGTTCCACAGCACGGGGTCGTGGCCTTCGCTGTCGAGAATCGGCAACAGATGCGGCTGCCAAAGATCCACAGTCAACAGATCGGCTTGCTTGCCGGCTTCCAGCGAGCCGAGTTTTTTATCCACACCGAGCAGACGTGCGCCTTCAATGGTGGCCATGCGCAGCGCCGTGGGTGCATCGATGGCGGCCGCATCCAGTCGAGTCACTTTCTGCAACAAAGACGCACCTTTCATGCATTCCCACATACTGAGTGTGTTGTTGGAAATGCCGCCGTCTGAACCGAGCCCCACGCAAATACCGGCCTCGCGAAACTGCTGCAGCGGCGCCGGGCCAGACGCGAGTTTCATGTTGCTGAGCGGGCAGTGCGCAATGGCAGTGCCGGTGGCGGCCACGGTGGCAATCTCGCTTTCATCCAGCCACACGCAGTGAGCCAGCACCGAGCCGGGTTTCAGAATGCCCCAGTCGTTGAACTTGTGCACCGGCCGTTTGCCGAACAGCTTGATGACTGCCGCCACTTCTTCCTGTTGTTCGCTGGTGTGGGTGTGGATGTTGACGCCATAGCGGTCTGACAGATCACGCGCGGCGCGGAACATTGCTTCCGAGCAGTAAGTGATGTGTTCCAAGCCCACCCACGCTTTGACGCGATCAACCGGATAGCGCCGGCACTCGTCTATGAGTTGCTCAGTACTGGCGAGTGTTTCAAAAAAATCCTTGGTGGGATGATCAGCCGCATAGGGCACCAGCTGCACGCGCATGCCCAGTTGCATGGCGGCTTGTGCACCCTTATGCAGAAAGCGGTACATGTCCATCACCATAGTGGTGCCGCCTTTAAGCGCTTCCATGTAGCTGACGAGGCAGGAATAGTAGGCGTCAGTCTCATTGAGTGCGCGATGTTCGCGCTGGTATTCAGGCAGCCAGTCCATCAACTGCGCGTTTTCGGTATAGCCCTTGAGCAGACTGGAATGCGAGTGGGTGTCGATCAGCCCCGGCAGCACGGCCAGCCTGCCTTTGCCGTCGATGGTGCGGGCTGCGGGCGGCACACTGACCTCGCCGGTGTGGCCCACTGCAATGATGCTGCTGTCATCGAAGACGATGGTGCCGTTGCGGTAACAGGTGAAGTTGGCATCGATGGTGTAGATGCGGGCGTTGGTAATGGCGGTCAGTGCTGTGGTCATTGGGTGTCCTCCAGTCTGGGTTGTGAGCAAGTTGTGTTCCATCTTGTGGGTGCTTGATGATTTTGCTCTGCTCTTACAGCCTCTGACCGGCACAGTGTTCCGCGACCGCCACGAGTACGTCCCTGTAGGCTATCTTCGGCCATCCATGGCCGAAGACGTCGCTCCACACTGTGCCGGCCAGAGGCTTCGAAGATTCACTCGTGTTCACGCCGGATGACGTTGAATACTCGCGCGCTGAAAATTGTGAGTGTGCAGAGAAGAGTTACGCGATGAACTCGAGAGCCTTGGGCCGATAAGTCATTCTGAAACCGTCGGAGGCCAGGAGGGAAACTGGAAGCGCTAATTAGGCCTGCGTGTTTCAGAATGACTTATCGGCCCAAGGCTGTGCGTGCGTGGCCACTATTGCGTGTTTCAGAACTACTTATCGGTCCAAGGCTGTACGCGTGTAGACACTATTTCTTCTTGGCAGCAGCCGCTTCTTCAGCACGCTTGAAGCGCGAAGTAGTGATGAAATCACGAATCGCTTCGTTGCCTTCGTTGCAAGCGTATTCGAAGAACTGGT
This sequence comes from Gammaproteobacteria bacterium, assembly GCA_947377625.1. Taxonomy (GTDB): domain Bacteria; phylum Pseudomonadota; class Gammaproteobacteria; order Pseudomonadales; family Pseudohongiellaceae; genus CAILUG01. The sequence goes on from CANCGR010000014.1 coordinate 5,448, forward strand.
ATCCCTCGTCACGTTTCCATGGCAGCTGGGCTGACCACGGTTTGGTCTGCATGGTCGGATCATCGACGGTGACGGTGTAGGTCAGGTCGTTGTCGGCGGTGCGTTGAAAGCGTTCGACGATTTTCAGATCGGTGCTGGTGGCGCGCGGCGTGATGGGTGTGCCGGGTGTGCCGAAATTGGTCATGCTGGCAAGGCCGTTGAAGTTGGTGGTTTCCACGATCAGTGTGTTGCCTTCCCAGTGACCGCGTGACGAACCCAGCCACTGTTTTACCTCGCCATCAAGCGGCGGGAAATTGCCAACCGGAATGACGCGGGCTTCGTGGATCATTTCCATGTTGATGACAACATAGCCGGGTGACTGCAAAACCTGAATGCCATTGTTGTACTGAAATGGAAACATTGATGGTGGCAGGCCGCGTGTGATGCAACGATCCCAAGTGTCGAAATCCGCTACGCTGTCGAACACCTGACGGCTCCAGCTGCTGCCCATGGTGGCGGATTGCTGTTTGCCCAGTTCGGTTTGCTCGGGCAGTTGGCCATTGGGTGGATCAACGATCAGTGAGGTCTGCTGCGGCAGATCCGACATTTCGGCCCAGTGGCCCATGCCGATGCGGTCTTGGGCATTTTCATTGGCATAGCGAGTGTTGCGCGATTCAAGATTGGCACGTTGTTTGGCGATTTCATCTTCATTGAACGTGAGACGGTCGCCGTATTGCGCAGGACGTTGCAGCGGCACCTGAATCAGATGCACCACTGGCCACATGCCTTGAATGTCGGGATCGCCCCATGCAGTTTTTGGTTGTTGCCATGGCCCTGCAGCGGCAGCAGCATCACCTGCAGCAGCGGTGTCAGCTTTTTTTGATGCATCGGAACATGCAACCAATGTTGCTACGGTTGTTGCTGCAGTGACAAGGGCAAGCAAGGTGAATGAAGCGCGGCGAGGCAGGTGCATGGGGAGTCCTCTTGTCGGGGCTAATGTGTGACAACCATAGCACACTATTCTTTTTGGGTGCGCCCGTTGTTTGCTGTTAGGATTGCCGACAATTAATGCGCCCATCAAGAGGTCAACGATGCCAAGTCGCCTGCCAAACTTCATCAATAAATCTGTCATGCTGGTTGCGGGGCTGATGTGTTTGGCGCCGGCAGTGTGGGCAGCAGAGCTTCCGCGCATTGGCGGCCATCCCGATCTCAACGGCATCTGGCAAACGATGAACAGTGCCAACTGGAATCTTGAAGCGCACTCGGCGAGCAAGATTGATTCGCAGTGGCAGTTGGGTTCGTTGTTTACGATTCCTGCCGGGCAGAGTGTTATCGTTGAAGGCAAGATTCCTTATCTGCCGGCAGCGTTGGCCAAACGCGATGAGTTGCGTGCGCTTTGGCCCAAGTCAGATCCGGAAACTCTGTGCTATTTGCCAGGCATTCCACGCGCTACCTATTTGCCTTATCCGTTCCAGATTATCGAAGGTGATCGCGATATTCTGATGGTCTATAGCTACACGACTTCCAACCGCACTGTGTACATGAGCAATCATCAAGAGCCGCCGGTCGATACCTGGATGGGACGCTCCAACGGCAAGTGGGAAGGTGACACGCTGGTAGTGGAAACCACCGGCTTCAATGCCAAAGCCAAACTGGATCGTGCTGGCAATCATTTCAGCTCAGCACTGAAAGTGGTGGAGCGCTTCACACTGGAAAATGCCAATGTGATTCGCTACGAAGCCACTATGACTGATCCACAAACCTACAGTGCCCCATGGACCATCCGCATGCCGCTTTACAAACATGTGGAAGCCAATGCCCAGTTGCTTGAACACAAATGCACGCCGTTTGCGGAAGAACTGCTGTACAAGGATCTCGAACAGCCAGCCAAAAAATAAACTGAAACACAAAACCGAACCTGGAGTGATCCCATGTTGAGTCGAGTCAAATTTGCCGGTCTTGCACTGGCTGCCATGAGTCTGCTGCCGTTGACGGTGAGCGCCCATCATAGTTTTTCTGCTGAATTTGACCGGCAGAAGCCTGTGCATATCGAAGGCATCATGGTGGAGATGGAGTGGGTAAATCCGCACTCGTGGCTGCACATCGATGTCACCAAGCCGGATGGCAAGGTTGAGCATTGGAAAGTGGAAGGCGGCGCACCCAGCGCGTTGTTGCGTCGTGGCTGGAACCGCAATTCATTGCCGGCGGGCACCAAAGTTATTGTGGATGGTTCGCAGGCGCGTGATGGTTCACTGCGTGCCAATGCCAGCGACATTGTGTTCCCCGATGGACGCAAACTGAATCTGGCTTCTTCCAATTCAAACAACCAGGACGACGTTGACAGCAGAGATGCATCGAAAGCCGCACCGGCTCCTGCACCGAAAAAATAATCACGCGTTGCTGAAGATCACGCAGCGGCGGCGGGAACCTTGGGCTTGGGCTTGGTGTTGCTCAGTACAAATACCAGCGGCACCAAGGCCAGCACTACCCACATCATCAGCCGGAAGTCGTCGATGTAGGCCACTGTCATGGCTTGGCGGGTAATCTGAAAATCAGCCAGCCGCAGGATTCCCGCAGCGCCGGGCGACACCATATCCAGTGACACTGGCAGATCGAGCCTGACTTTTTCATTGGTAATGGCTTCGACCATGTAGGAATGCATCGTCGCGGTGTTGCGGGTCAGCAGTGTGAACGCAATGGAAACACCGATGCTGCTGCCCATGTTGCGTATAAGACTGAACAGGCTGGCGGCTTCGGCGCGGTATTTCTGGTCAAGCGTGGTGTAAGTGGTGCCGCTAAGCGGAATGAACACAAAGCCCAGTCCCAGGCCCTGAATGACGCCGGTGGTGATGATGTTGCGGGCAGGCACAAAGGTCGAGAACTCGCACATCAGGTACAGCGCATAGGCAGTCAGCAGCAGCCCGCCCAGAATCAGTTTGCGTTGATCCAGTTTGTTGGCAACACGGCTGACAATGGTCATCGCTATCAATGTGCCGAAGCCGCGCGGTGCCAGGATCATGCCGACATCCATCACGCTATAGCCCATCAGGTTTTGCATGAAGGGTGGCAGCAACGCCATTGTTGCCAGCAGCACCATGCCGACGATGAAAATGAAAAACAGGCCTAATTGCAGGTTGCGGTCGCGCAGCATGCCGGGCGACAGAAACGGATGTGATGTGCGCATGGTATGCACGACATACATCCACACCGCTGACAGCATCAGTGCAATATAGAGCTGGATTTCAGTTGACGCTAACCAGTCCTTGGTTTCGCCGCGATCCATGATCAATTGCAGGCAAGCAATGCACAGACTCAACGTGAGAAAGCCGATCATGTCGAACGGACGATCGAGTCGCTTGCCCTGCGGCAGATAAATCATCAAGGCCAGACACGACAGCACACCCAGTGGCAGGTTGATGTAGAACACATAACGCCACGAGTAGTACTCAGTCAGATAACCACCGAGTGAAGGGCCGACGATGGGGCCGATCATCACGCCCATGCCCCACACTGCCATCGCCTTGGGATGATCCTTGCGCTCATTGATATCGAGCAGCGTTGATTGCGACAGCGGCACCAATGCAGCGCCGAAGATGCCCTGCATGACGCGGAACACCACCATCTGCTCCAGCGATGTAGCCATGCCGCACAGCATCGAGCTGATGGTAAAACCGGCCACCGACATCAACATGATGGTTTTGCGGCCGTAACGTCCGGCCAGCCAGCCGGTCGGCAAGGTCATGATCGCGGAGGCCACGATGTAGGAGGTCAATATCCACGACACCTGGTCTTGCGTCGTCATCAGGCTGCCCATCATGTGCGGCAACGCCACGTTGGCGATGGTGGTGTCGAGCACCTGGATGATGGTGGCCAGCATCACCGCGAAGGTAATGATCTTCTTGGTGGCGGGGTCCAGTGCGGTTTCCTGGTTCATTGGGCTTTCAAGTCACATCCACGGCAGCTTGCGTTGATGGCCGGTGTCAATTTCCACCAGCGCACTCATGCCGGGTGCCAGCGTGGGTGAGTTGGCATGCGCAGTCATTTCAATTTTTACATTGAGGCGTTGCACCACTTTCACCCAATTGCCGGAACTGTTTTGTGCCGGCAGCAACGAGAACTCTGAACCAGTGCCCGGCGTCAGTGCCAATACTTTGCCTTCCCACACCAGATCGGGATAAGCATCCACATGAATGCTGACATGTTGGCCCAGGCGCACATAGGTGAGATCGGTTTCCTTGAGGTTGGCTTCCACCCAGATGCTGCTGTCATTCACCAGTGTTGCCAGCGGAATGGTGGGATTGACCACTTCGCCCATCTTTACGCCGAAATTGGCCAGCACGCCGTCGCGCGGGGCACGCACTTCAACGCGCGTCAGATCGAGCGCGGCTTTTTCATGCTCGACCATGGCCAGTTGATAGTCAGGATGTTGTTCAATTGGCAGGCTCGGGTTGACCAGTTTGGCCCTTACTACATCGAGCGCTTGTTTGGTGATGTCGACTTGTTTGCTGGCTGAAGACGCCTGGTGTGCGGCTTGGTCGACAAGGATGGCGGACACTGACTTGGAGTCTGTCAGTTTCTGCAAGCGTTCCTGCTCACGCCGGAAATAATCGTAGTCATTTTCGGCCTTTCTGATATCGCCCAGTTTGTTGGCATAGTCGGCGCGCAGACTTTCGATATTGCTGCGTACTTTAAGCAGATTGGCTTCAGTGCGTGCCAGTGCGATACGGTAGTTTTCGTCGTCGATTCTGAACAGCATCTGGCCGGCGCTGACACGCTCGTTGTCATGCGCGCCCACTGCCACCACCTTGCCGCCCAGCTCGCTGCTGATGCTGACCAGATCGGATTTAAGGTAGGCGTCATCGGTTGAAATGATGCGACCGCCATGCAGGTACAGCCACCCGCCCACTATTGCCACAGCCACCGGCCCCAGCCAAAGGAAGGCAAGGCGCAGCAAGCGCTTTATCAAAGACATGGTTTTCTCCCCTACTATCCTAAGGTGGCAGCCTACAAAAAAAGTCCGGCGATGAACACAACTGCTCGCCTCCATGCGGGAAATTGCTGTCAGCACAACATTCTGCTTCTGTTAAGCAGGTCTGACTTTTATGATGGCATCAGATGCAGGCGCAGGCCCACGGTTGGAAACACAATGAAAAGCAAGTCTCCCTATTTTGCAGCAGTAGATCTGGGTTCCAACAGTTTTCACATGATTATTGCGCGTGTGCACCGCAAGCAGGTTGAAATAGTTGATCGCGAGAAGGAGATGGTGCAGCTGGCCAAAGGCATCAACGCTGAAGGTCTGCTCGACAAGGATGCGCAGAAACGGGCGGTGGCTTGTCTGCAACGTTTGGGTGAGCGACTGCGCGATATTCCGCTGGAACAGGTGCGGGCGGTTGGCACCAAGACCTTGCGTGCCATCAAGAGTTCGGCAAACTTCATCAAGCTGGCAGAGTCGGCGCTCGGTGTGCCGATACAAATTGTGTCCGGTTATGAAGAAGCGCGACTGATCTATTCAGGGCTGGCGCATTCGGTCACCAATGATCATAGCAAACGGCTGGTGGTAGACATTGGTGGTGGCAGCACCGAGTTCATCATAGGCCAGGACTTCGCGCCCTTGTGTCTGGAGAGTCTCAATATGGGCTGCGTGGCGTATACGCAGAAATACGCCGGAAAAACCGGGCGCATCACTGCCACCGGTTTCAAGAAAATGTACCTGGCGGCGTGCAACGAGATTGAAACCATCCTGCGCGGTTATCAGAAAGTCGGCTGGCAAATTGCTTATGGCACTTCCGGCAGCATCAAGGCCATCGGTGAGCTGGTGGCCGAGCACGATGGCGGCGCGGTGATCACTCGTCAATCGCTGCAATTGCTGGCCAAAGCGTTGGTAGTGGGCAAGGTTGATGTGACCAAGGTAGCGGCGGCGCGCCGAAGTGTATTGCCAGCCGGCCTTGCCATACTGACGGCGGTGTTTGATTTGTTTGAGCTGGCGGAAATTCATGTTGAAGATGCGGCGCTGAAGGAAGGGCTGCTCTACGACATCATCGGTCGCCAAGGCCATGCCGATGCGCGTTTTGCTACTGTAGCCAAACTGCAGGAACAGTACACGGCGGATCCTTCACAGGCTGAGCGGGTGGCAAGCACTGCCTTGACCTTCTGGCGCCGGCTCGACACGCCGAAACTGGCGCGCGTATCCCGCACCAAAGTGCTCACGTGGGCGGCCCAGCTGCATGAAATCGGCATGAGCATTTCCCATTCCGGTCACCATCATCACGGCTACTACATCTTGCGCAACGGCGATCTCGCAGGTTTCGGCCGTTTTGAGCAATACATGTTGGCTGCATTGGTGCGCAGCCAGCGCAAGGCGCTGGATCGCAAGGATTTCGAAGAGTTTGATGTGGCGACGCTGGCGGCACTGACGCCGCTGATTCTGTGTTTGCGGCTGGCGGTGTTGTTGCACCGGCGTCGCGAAGGGCTGATGCCGCTGCCGCGCTTGTCACAGCGCGGCAAGGGGTTTTATCTGAAATTCAACAAGCGCTGGCTGGCCTCGCATCCGCTGACACTGGCTGGGCTGGAGCAGGAGCGTAGCTGGCTGGCGGACTTTGGTGTCAGCTTTGCCTATGGCTGACAAGTGGCTGATCAAATACGAGGGAATGTGCCTATAATCGGCCGTCACATCATCTTTTGAGGGGTCAATATGATGAAGATAGTTACGAGTTTCGTGGCGGCAATGTTCGTCACTGCGTTACCAATTTCGCAAGCCAGTGCCCATCACTCGTTTAGTGCTGACTTCAGTGAAGCCAAAGGCGAGATTCACGGAGTGGTAAAGAGTGGGCGTTTCGCCAATCCACATCCGCGTTATCAGGTAGAAGTCACCAACAAAAACGGCTCGAAGACAATGTGGGAGCTGGAAGGTTCCAGTGTCACCACTCTCGCCAATGCCGGCTGGCCTGCCAATTTCCTGCTGCCAGGTGATGAAATCACCGTGCGTGGTTCACTGGGCCGCGACAATGCCAACAAGATGTTTATAGAAGGCGTCACCAAAGCCAACGGCGATGCCTTCCCGCCTGCCAATGTGGTGCGCCGCGATCCGAATCAGGTCTATACCACCAAGGGCAAAAACTACGGTTATGCCAAGGTGAATCCTGCGGCTCCTTTTGATATCAGTGGCCCTTGGCGCAACACCTACAAGTTTCACGTGACGGTTGACGATCTGGAGCCCAAGCCCACGCCGTTTTCCAAAGAGGGCAAGACGCTGTTTGATCACACGGTGCACCATGACGATTATTCACTGCGCTGTGTAGCGCCGGGATTGCCGCGTATTTTCGGCGCGCCCTATGACATGGAAATCATCGACGGCGGCGTGTTGTATGAATTCGTTTATATCGAGCACAACACGCCACGCCGCATTTACATGGATGGTCGCAAAGCGCCGGCCGATTATCCTGATCGCCCGATGGGCTTTTCAGTCGGGCATTGGGAGGGCAACGAGCTGGTGATTGAAACCACACACCTCGCCGGTGGCTGGCTTGATGGTTCGGGCTTGCCGCTGAAAGGCGGCGCCAACAGTCGCATCGTCGAGCGTTACACCTTTGCGGCCGATCGTTTGTCGCTCGACAGAGTGATGACGATATACGACGACTATTACACCAAGCCACTGGTGCGACGCCGGGGTTCGGCGCGCGATGATTTCATGGGCATTGTCGAGCATGACAGTTGCGACCCTACCACCTATTACTGGGATCTGATGCAAGCCGGTGAACTGGAAGCGCGTATCAAGGCGTTGTTGTAGATACAGGTGTGGCAATGTTGGCAGCAATGTGGACTTGCTGAAATTGAATTACGCTTTGGCAAGTGATGGTTTATATTCCCGCAGGCTTGCCAGATGTTTCCGGAGTTTCTAACGATGCGGTTAAAGCTGTACGCAGGATTGCTGCTCTTGTTGATGACGGTGCTGCTGGTTTCTGAACCTGCATCAGCACAACGCAGGTTCATGCCCTCGCGCAGCAAAACAGATCCGATTAATCCAAATTTGCCAGTGGATCCGGATGGTTCCGAATTTCATTTTGTCCGTTTGATCTATGGTGGCAATGGTCGCAATGACAAATTTCCGGGCAGAGGTTCCAGCTGGATCACTGACTGGCCCGAAGCCGAACATTTCTTCATTCAGGGCGTGAAACGCCTGACCAACGTGGATGTCACCTCTGTCAGTCTCCCCAATGGGCAAGGTGGCGAGCGTATAAAGCTGGGCGTGGACAATGTCTATGATTATCCGTTTCTGTATGCAGTGGAAGTCGGTCACTGGAATCTCACTGATGAAGAAGCTGCAATTTTGCGGGATTACCTGCTACGTGGCGGCTTTTTCATAGTGGACGATTTTCATGGCACCCAGGAGTGGGCAGTCTTCATGGCGTCGATGCAAAAAGTGTTTCCCGACCGGCCAGTAGTTGAACTGGAAGACAGCAGTGAAATACTGCACACGGTCTACGATCTGGACAAAAAAACCCAGATTCCGGGACTGGCAGCTCTCTACAATGGCGTGACCTATGAGTATGACGGCTACAAGCCGGACTGGCGCGCCATCTACGATGATCATGGTCGCTTGATGGTTGTCATCAACCATAACATGGATATGGGTGATGCTTGGGAAAATGCCGATTTGCCGGAATATCCCGAAAAAATGACAGCCCTTGCCTATCGTTTTGCAGTTAATTATGTCGTTTATTCGATGACTCATTAGTCTTGTAATTTTGCATTTTTAAGTTTTGCCCGGGAGCCTGCAATGAAAAAATATTCAAGGCTGACAGCGCTGTTTGCTTTCAGCATGGCTGGATGGTCGGCACTGCAGGCTGCCGAAGATATTGAAGCGCGTGCCCGCGCAATTCATGAGCACGTTTTCACAATCGACACCCATGATGATATTGAGCTCGGTTTTGCCACCAGTGAGTTCATGCCGGCCGACAAGGCTGAAGCGCAAGTAACGCTCGACAAGATGAAGGCCGGTGGTCTTGATGGCGGTTTCTTCATCGTTTACGTGGGGCAATCAGCGCGCACTCCCGAAAATTATTTGAAAGCCCGCGCCGACGCACTCGCCAAATTTGATGCGATTCACCGTATGGTGAAGCTATATCCCGAGCGTATCGGATTGGCCACCACTGCCGCCGAAGCTCGCAAGCTGCATGCAGCCGGCAAGCTGGTGGCATTTATTGGTATCGAGAACGGCTATGTGATTGGCAAGGATCTGTCGGTGCTGAAGGACTTCCGCGCGCAAGGTGCCCGTTACATGACGCTGGTGCATAACGGCCACAATGACATTGGCGATTCCGCACAGCCACGCACTGAGTTTGGTGACAAAGGCCCCGAAGAGCATGGCGGACTGAGTGCATTCGGTGAGCAGGTGGTAGCAGAGCTCAATCGCTTGGGCATTTTGGTGGATATATCCCATGTGTCGAAACAGACCATGATGGCCGCGACCAAACTATCCAAGGCCCCAGTGATTGCCTCCCATTCCGGCGTCGCAGGTGTCTATGTGCATGCCCGCAACATGGACGATGAGCAGTTGCAGGCGCTCAAACAAAATGGCGGCGTTATTCAATTGGTGGCCTTCAAGACTTATCTGAAAGATGGCAACGACGCCAATGTCAGCAACTTTATTGACCAGATCGACTATGCCGTTAAAAAGATCGGCATCGATCATGTCGGCATTTCTTCTGACTTCGGCGGTGGCGGCGGCATCATCGGCTGGAACTCAGCGGCAGAGAGCTTCAATGTCACGCTGGAGCTGGTCAAGCGCGGCTACTCCGAGCAAGACATCAGCAAGATCTGGGGTGGTAATGTGCTGCGCATCCTCGAGCAGGCTGAAAAATTTGCGGCACAGTCAGGTAGTAAGGCTCACTGAGCACGGACTGGACCTGCAGCAATTCCTTGACACTCAAGGATTTTCCCCGATAATCTGCGCCCCTGTTTGACATGTGGGATCGTCGATTACCCATCGACAGATTTCCGTAACGATTTCTGCGGCAGGTTGCGTAGAAGTTTGCGAGAGAGCCACGCACTGG
>CANCGR010000015.1 GCA_947377625.1 Gammaproteobacteria bacterium
CCGCTATTGAGGAAACGCTCTTCAGCATAGACATGCCGCAGTATCTCCTGGGTCAGTGGTGTGTCCGTTTCCTGTGCCGGTTGGTAGCGATATGCCAGGCCCAGCAACAGCGCCATGCAGGCAGCCACCGGCAACGCGCGGCGCCACCATGAATCGTTGGCGGCCGCTCTGGTGAGTGGCAGCGCGGAAACCCTGGATTCCTCATCAGCAATAGCCAGCAATGCGTTCTGCAAGCCGGCAGGCGGCGCAGGTGCCTTAAGCACCTGCTGCAGCAGTTTTTCAAAATCCTGTTCGTTCATGGGGTTACTCATTGCTTCCATCACCTTTGCCATCAAGCACTGCACGCAATTTGTTGCGGGCCCTGAACAACCGGGTCATTACCGTGTTGTTGTTCAATTCCAGCATTACACCGATTTCTTCGCCGCTGAAGCCACCAATCACCTGCAGTGCCAGTGGGTCGCGGTATTCGGGTTCCAGTGCCAGTATTGCCTTGTGCAACATGCTGGCTTCCATCAGCTGATCCGGTTCCAGGTGCGGGGAATCGGGCAGCGTGGTTTCGTGATCATCGATATCGTCCAGCTCCGGCCGCTGCTTTTCATACAGGCGGGCGTTTTCCCGGCGCAAAATCGTAAACAACCAAGCCTTGGCTGAGTCATGACTTTGCAGGCTGTCAAACGCGCGCCAAGCCCGCATGAAGGTTTCCTGGGTCAGATCTTCAGCCTGCGGTTTGTGCCGGGTCAGCCAGCAGGCATAGCGGAAAATGTCGTGGTAGAAGTCTTTGACCAGGGATTCATAGCGCTTGCGCCGTTGCACCTTACTGTCCATGACCGAGTTTTCGGCAGATTCTTGCGCGGTCATAGTCGAAGTGCTTAGGGTCAGTGGAGACATGCTGGGAAGTTGGCTATTTGCCCGCTTTAACGGGCCCCGGCATTATTGCCCGGCGGGGAAACAGGCAGCAAGCTAAAGCAAAACAGGCTTTACGACAGCAGGCAGCATCAAGACCGGCTTTGCTGCAAAATATTCCAGAGCCGCGCGAGACATGGCTATAATGCCGGGAAAAAAGGGACAAGCGTTGCACTAGTGCAAGCACCATTGCCCGTATTTGAGCTGTGCAGAGCTGCTGTGCAGACCTTGTGCAGATTTGCTGTACAGCCCTAAGGAGTACTCACTATTCGTTCCTATAACAACAAGGTCGCCTTCATCACAGGCGCCGCCGCTGGAATTGGTTTGGGCATGGCCCGCGCCTTCGCCTCTCGAGGCATGAAACTCGGCTTGGCCGATGTTGATGCCGGCAAACTGGCCTCAGTCAAACAGATGTTTGCCGAACTGGGCCACGAAGTACTGGTGTTTCCCTCCGATGTTGCCAATCGCGATGATATGAAAAAAGCCACAGCGGCCATGGTTGAGCATTTCGGTGCTTTGCATGTGGTGTGTGCCAATGCCGGCGTCGGTGGTTTTATCGGCCCTTTGCAGGATGGTGCCGACAAGGATTGGGACTGGGTGATTGATGTCAATCTCAAAGGCACGGTCAACACCATTCAAGCGGCCTTGCCTTACCTGATGAAGAATCCCGAGCAGTCACACATCGTGTTGACGAGTTCGATCAGTGGTTTGCGTGTCTATGAACCCAGTCGTGGTCAGGGCATGTACAACACCACCAAGTTTGGTCTGGTAGGTTTCGGTGAAGCCTTGCATGCCGATCTGCATCACCTGGGCGTGGGCGTGTCGATTGTGTGCCCCGGTGTAGTGAATACCGATATTTCCAACTCAGGTCGCAACCGGCCGGCGCGCTATGGCGGCCCGTTCGAGATGAATGAAGATTTTGTGCTCGCCAAAGCAGCGCTTACCGGCACTGATCCATTGGAGTTCGGCCAATGGGTGTTGAAAGCGATGGAGCAGGATCAGCTCTATGTGATCACCCACCCGGAAGACCGGCCCATTGTTGAAGCCCGCCACGCGCGCATCATGCAAGCCTTTGATGCGTGTGAATCCCTGAAAAGATAATTTCTCCAGCGCCATTCCAGGCGCTGCCTTCTGTTTATTTGCCAGTGCCAGGCGTTACTGAGCTGCTGACAGGCGGCAGCAGTGGCTCATAACGCTTGTCGGTCAACATCCTCATAAACGCCACCAGCGCATCGATGCTGCGGTTGTCCAGTGAACGTCCTGCCTGAAGTTTTTCCAGCGCCAGATTATCAGCCACTTCCGGTGCGCCCCAGTTCTGCCCGGTTTCCGGGTTGAGCTGCGCCTTGGCTGCCTTGGCCAGGTATTTGTTGTAGAACAACATCACCGTGCGCAAATCACTGAACACCCCGTTGTGCATGTAGGGCGCGGTAATCGCCACGTTGCGCAAAGTCGGTACACGAAACTTGCCGTCTTGCGTTTTGTCGCCAGCCCCAGTGTGTTCGAGCAGGCCGTGATCAACATACGCGTCGCCCTTGCCATTGGCTTTGCGCAGAGCGCTGTTCACTGGCACGCCAATATTCTGATAGCTGAAGTTACTGAACACTTCGTTACTGTCGTTGGGGAAGCGCTGCAACATGTGGCACTTGTTGCAGTTGGTGAACTGGTTTGAGAAAAACAGCGTGATGCCAAGTTCTTCCTGCTCGGTGGGTTTGTATTCGTTGCGCAGATAGCGGTCGTATCTGGAATCATAGGGCGAAAAAAACGGGATGCGTTCCAGTGCGGCAATGCTTTCCTGCATGGCGTCGTAGGCCTTGCTGCTGTCGGCAAAGATGTTGTCTCCAAACAAACCTTTGAAGGCGTGCAGATAATTCTGGTTTTCCTGCAGGCGTGCAACCACCGCTGCCTTGTCGGGCATCGCCATTTCCGCAGGATTCAGTGGCGGGCCACCGGCTTGTTCTTCCAGTGTGGCGGCACGGCCGTCCATGAACAGGCCGCCGACATATTCACCATCAGGTTTGCGGCTGAATTCTGGAATGGTGGCGGCATAACTGATGGTGGGTGCGTTGCGGTCGCCCAGCGAATGCAAATCAGCGCCCAGTGACGCTGCAGCTTTGACGCCGCTGTCGCGCCAGTCGCTGAATGCCCGCGCCGGATCATGGCAAGAGGCACAGCTTTGCGTGCGATCACGTGAGAGGTTTACATCGAAGAACAAGGCACGGCCCAGATCTTCCAGCTGGGTCTGTCTGGTCGCAGGCTCTGCCGCGAAGGCTACATTCATGGTGAAGGCGGTGAGCAGCAGGCTTTTGCACAAGTACCGGAGTGCTTTCATGCGGAATTTCCGGTGTCGGCCACCACCAAGTGGTTGTCCCACAACAGTGCCAGTTTTTCTGCACCTTCGAATTCACTGATCTCACCGGTCGCCAGATCAAGCTCGGCGAGCTTGCCGACGCCGCTGCTGAACACAAAACCCTTGTCAGTGGCCTGCACGCCGCAGTTGTCGCGTGCGCGCACAACCTTGAGCAAAGTGCCGGTGTGGGTATCCCAAATGGTGAGCTGGTTGCCGCGCGGGCAACTGGCGGCGGCATAGCGGCCACTCGTATCAAAACGGATCGCACCCACATATTGCTTCAGTTGTGATTGGATTTCTTCCGGCGCCATCAGCAGCTGCAATTGCTGGCCGCGTGCATGCGTGGCCACCAGCGGCGCGTTGGTGAAGGCATCGCCTTCGAATTGCATGCCCAGCACCACAGCACCATCGGTATTCACATCCAGATGACGGATACTGCTTTGATGAAATTGTTCGGGCAGAAAACGTTGCTCCAGCAGCTTGCCGCTATGACGATCCACATAGGCGAGCGAAGGACGCATCGAGTCGAGATTGAGAATGTCGCGATCATGCGACGGATGTGTGCGGATGCCACCATTGGCAATCGCCAGCGTGTTGCCGTCTGGCATCAGGATCAATTCATGCGGGCCAATACCGCCGCTCGGGAACTCTTGTAGGCGTTGCAGCGTAAGTTCCGAGCCTGCGCCTTGCACTGCCCATACCACCAGGCGACCACTGCTTTCGGTGGTGTCATCAAACGCATTTTCGGTGGTGTAGAACAGCGAGCCATCATTGGAAAACACACCGTGGCCATAAAGATGACGATCAGCAGGCACTTGCAGTTCACGAATCAATTGGCCGGTGGCCAGATCGACCAGCACCAGTGAAGTGCCCGGACGCCGCGCCACCGACACCAGAAAACCACGCTGTGCATTGATGGCGATGTGGTGGCCACGCTCAGGCAATTGCAGTTTGAACACTGGTTGCATGCGGCCGCCGTCGTGGCGAAAGCCCATCAGAAAATAGGTGTTTTCATTGGTGGTGGCAGCACTCACATACAAGGGGCTGGTGTTGCTGTTGTCGATGGCAAGTACGCGCACAGCAGGAGTGAGCAGCACAGCGCCCAGAGCAAGTAATTGACGACGGTTGAGGGTATGCATGTGTTTGCCTGTGCCCTCAGTCGCCATCGAGGCTGTTGAAGCCCAAATACAGATCGGTGTGTTTGACTGCCACTTCCAGTGCTTCATACAACGCGTTGATATCGTCGCGTGACTGTTTGAGTGCGGCATAACCTTGGGGTGATTTGAGTGCCGTCGTCATCGAATCAGGCGCTGCGGCCAGGCTCTTTTCCACCTTGTCGAAGGCGGCAGTGATGGCGGGAATGTCAGCCGCTGGCAACACTGAACTCAGTGCAGGTTTGGACTGACTGAACAGCGCGGCGAAGGCCGCGACATTGACGCGCAGATTGCGTACCGAGCGATCCGAGCGCCACGATTCGGCCTTGCGCTCGTGTGCAGCGGCTTGGCTGTCGGCCAGCACTGCTTCCAGTTTCTGGCGCTGGATGCGGCGCACGCTTTCCACCACGGCTTTCAAATAGTCGAGAGTGACATCGCGCGAGTTTTCAAAATAACCGCCGCGCTGATCGGCATTGGCAACGGTGGTGCGGAATTCATCGTGCCAGCGCTTGGCAAGCCCGGTGCTGATATCGCCAAGGTTGTGCGCGATGGCTTGTACCAGTTGGCAGCGGAACGGCGTTTTCTGCAACGCCGCCAAACTGTCGTTGCTGAACAACAAGCGCTCCAGCGCCTGGAAACCTTGTACGCCGACACTCTGTTGGGCAAAGGCGGCAGGGGCCAGCACTGCGGGGTCGGCTGCTGCCAGCAACGTATCCATCTGGCGGGTACCGGCGTTGTTGTCATCCGGCCAGAATTGCAGGCGGTAGTTCCAGTTGAAATAAGTGATGGGGCCGAACTGGATGTGCTGCACGCCTTGCCAGCCGTCCATCGCCTGCTGGAAATCCTGCTGGAGTTTGGCAAGGTTGTCCTGTGTCACCGCAGCGCAAAAACCGGCGGCATCGGTGGTGAGCGGCACTGTTGCCAGCGCAAACCGTTCATAAGCCGGCACGATCACGCCATCAGTAATGGCTAAATTGACTTCTTTCCATTGCTGGTTCTGCGCAAGCAGCGCGGGGCTGAACAACCAGGTCAACAGCAACAGTGGGGCATGGCGAAACATGAGCAATGGCCTTTGATTAAGAATCATTCGCATTTAGCCATTATAGGCTTTGCAGAAATGCCAGCAAGTGCTCCTGTTGTAATTTTGGTGCCAAAGAAAAGGCTTTAACGCTGGTTTCGGCCTCCCCGCCATGCCAAAGAATGGCCGCCAGCACTGAGTCAGCGCGGCCATCGTGCAGCAAATGCTGACGTTGGCTCAGACCCCAGAGCGGGGCGGTACGCCATTCGCTGGCAGAAGCAGGAACTGGTTGTTCAGGTGTAGGAGTAGCCCCATGCGGGGCGGCGAGACCTTTGCCCAGATCGTGCAGCAGCAGGTCGGTCCAGGCTTGCAGCGGCTGTTTGCTGGTGGGCAGTTCAGGCACGTGGCAGGCCGCACAACCCAGCGTGGCAAACAGCGTAGCAGCGCTCGGGTCGGCAGGCTTTACCGGCACTGGCGCGCGCAAGCCCTGCAGATAACTGAGCAGCAAGTTCAATACGGTATCAGGCGCTTCCAGTGCCCCTGCTTCAGCCCCTGCTGGTTGCCGCAAACACTGGGTCTGCGCTGGCGTGCAATCGCCATAAGAGGACGGAAAATAGCGATTGCCCAAGCCTATATCGACGCTGAGTGCTTTGCCCGCTTGCTGCGCCAAACTGTTGCTTTCGGCTTTCCAGCCATAACGGCCAGTGAGTCGGCCGCTGATGCCATCGTGGTTGCTATCTTCGGGATCAGCCAATGCCTGCAATACCTGCTCCGGGACTTGTTCAAACAGAGCAGCGCCAAAGAGCGAAGGCGGTAGTCGCAATGAACCTGCTTGTGCAAGAGGACCGAATTGCAAAGCGCTGGCTGTGTAGGTGGGCACCGATAATTCGGTTGATCCCACTACAACAGTTTCAGTGCCGAACTGCAGCCTGCCTTCCGCAGCCAGCCCGGTAACCGCATGCTGCTGCAGTTGTTTGCCATAAACCGGATCATTTGGCAGCACCAGCACTAGCGAGCCGGGAAACCTGCCTTGTTTGCCGCCAGGATGGCAGGCGGCGCAAGAGCGCGCATCGTAGTAGGGGCCGAGCCCGTCAGAAGCCATGGTGGAGGCAGGGGCCGCCACCCAGTTTTTGTCAAAGATCGCTTTGCCGCTGACGAAATCCAGACTGTTGATTGTCTGCGCCAGGGCCGGCGAAATCAGCAGCGGCAACGAGCACAACAAACTTGGCAGCAACCTGGATTTGGGCAGAGCCATGGGGCGCACAGTCCCTCTGGTCGAAGGTGGAATCAGAATGGCTATTTGGCCGGTGTAGTCAGACTGTCAGACCCTTTGATACTGACGTTCTGCAGGCCCAGCACGCTGATGATTTTTTCAATGGAATGTGTCTCTTCCATCAACGCCTGCACAGTGTTGTTGATGAGCGTTTCACCCACACTGTTGCCTGGTGCAATCAGCACGTCGTAAGGAGAACCCTGCTTCACCAACGCCTCCATCGCAAGGTCGGTGGTTTCCACTTTGGCATTCATTTCTGCGTGGACTTCCGGCGCATTGGCGCGCAACAACGCTTCCAGGCTGGCGCCACTGACCACATCGCCATTCACGCGCACGTAACGACCCTGCCAAAGATTGCGGATGCCACGGTTGTCGTAATAGTGCGACCACAAAGTGTTGTCAGAGAAACAATCCTGCTCTTCTTCCGGGTCGTGCAGCAGCAGCGCCAGTCGCAGGCGTTCACCGGCCAGTTCGCCATAAGCCAGCGAGCCCATGCCGGCCAATAGCGTTGCGAGACCGCCGTTGTCGCCTTTGTCCATCAGTGCTCCATAGGCACGGCCACCGTTCTGCCAGCTCTGCACCATTTCTTCGAGATCGCTGACGAGCAGATGCATGGCTGAGGCCAGGTAGGTGCGGCGACGGTCGCAATTTTTATGGGTGCACTTGGCAAGATCGTAATCGGTGTAAGGACGTTCGCCGGCACCGGGTGTGGTGCCATGCAGATCCTGCCCCCACAGCAGAAATTCGATGGCGTGATAGCCAGTGGCTACATTGGCATCCACCCCATCAATGTTTTGCAAGGTCTCCGCGAGGAACTGCGGGCTCAGGTTGCCGGCATCCACACTGATGCCACCAATATCGATCAGCGGATTGGCAATGACATTGGCGGTAAAGAAATTATTGTTGTCGGATTCGGTGCCATAGGAGGCAGCGACATAGTCGATAAGCCCTTCGTCGAGCGGCCATGAATTGACACGTGGTTCCCACTCGTCCACCACTGCATTGCCGAAGCGGAATACTTCACTCTGCAAATAAGGGATGCGCGCTGCTCGCCACGCCGAGCGTGCCGCTTCAAGCGTTTGCACAGAGGGATGAGCCAGCAGGGCGTTGACGGCTGTTTCCAGCTGTCGGCCAGTCAGCAGCGCATCGCCGTAAGTGGCTTGGGCAATGGCGACATAGTTGGCAACGATGGCTACAGCAGAAATTTTTTGTGGTTGGTCAGCAGCCTTGACGGCGGGGCTTGGACTTGGACTACGCACAGCAGCAGGCCGCTCAGCCACTTCAGCGCTCTGGCACCCACCCAACAAGGCGGCGAGAGCGAATGCGATACAAAAGGAAAGACGGGGCATGGTTGTCATAAGCCATTATCCCATATGACGCATCACTTTCCCTTCGACCATGAACAAAACGTCTTCGGCGATGTTGGTGCTGAGGTCGGCAATGCGCTCCATGTGACGTGAGCAGGAGAGCAGATTGAGTGCCACTTCGGTGCGCCTGACATCCTGTTCAATCATTTGCTGCACTTCCGTATACATTCTCGCGTTGATCTCATCGACCCGTTTGTCCATCTTGATTACATTGCGCGCGAGGTCAGTATCCAGTGTCACCAGTGCATCCAGCGATTTGCGCACCATGGTGCGTACCAGATCCGGCAATTCCGTGACGAACTCGGAGGAGATTGGCACCGGATTGAGATTGGCCAGCACCAAGGCGCGTTTGGCGATGTTCTTGGCAAAATCGCCCATGCGTTCGAGATCGTTGTCCACTTTCAGCACGGCGACGATGAAACGCAAGTCCACCGCCACCGGCTGATGCAGCGCAAGCATCTTCAGGCATTCTTCTTCGATCTGTACTTCTTTCTCGTTTATTTCCAGTTCGATCTGCAACACGCGATCCGCCAATACGGTTTCACGGTTGTGCAAAGCCAGGATAGCGCTGTTGATGGCGCTTTCCACCAGATTGCCGAGTTGGAGCAGTTCCTTCTTGAGCGACTCCAGATCGCGCTGTAAATGCAAAGACATATCGATTTCCGCCCGTCAACTTTGACGAAGTACACTATCTGCTTAACCAATCAGCCAAAACGGCCCGTCACATATTCTTCAGTACGTTTCTTTTCCGGTCTCGTGAATATCTGGTCAGTTTCACCAAATTCAACCAGATTGCCCATTTCCATAAAGGCAGTGTAGTCGGATACACGAGCGGCTTGTTGCATGTTGTGCGTAACAATGACGATCGTGTAGCGGGACTGCAGTTCAAACAACAAATCTTCGATGTGCGCGGTCGAGATAGGGTCCAGCGCCGAGCAAGGTTCATCCATCAACAATACTTGTGGTTCCATTGCCAGCGCGCGCGCAATGCACAGACGCTGCTGCTGGCCACCGGAAAGATTGAGAGCACTTTCCTGCAGCCGGTCTTTTACTTCATCCCACAGTGCGGCCTGTTGCAGCGAGCGCTCTACCAGCTCGTCCATCGAGCCACTGTAGCCGTTGATGCTCGGGCCCCAGGAAATATTGTTGTAAATCGACTTTGGAAACGGGTTCGGTTTCTGGAACACCATGCCGATACGGCGACGCACTTCCACCGGATCAACCGCGTCACCGTAGAGGTTCTGGCCAACGAACAGGATATTGCCTTCGATGCTGACACCATCAACGAAATCATTCATGCGGTTGAGCGAGCGCAACAGCGTGCTCTTGCCGCAGCCCGAAGGTCCGATGATCGATGTGATGCGGTTGCGCCAGATCGTGCACGACACTTTCTTCACGGCTGGTTTGCCGGAATAAAGCACGCTGACTTCCTGCAGTTCCAGTACCGCTTCAGAGGTTTTCTTTTTCTCTGTCGTGGCGTCGACGTATTCTGCCTGGGCCATTATTTCAATCTCTTCTCGGTCTTGTTTCGGATATATATCGCGGTGGCGTTCATCAACAGCAGCACTGCCAACAGCACCAGAATGCCGGCTGCAGCCAGTTCCTGGAATTCAACTTGCGGCCGTGATGCCCAGCTATAGATCTGGATAGGCAAAGCGGTAAATGAATCCATCGGGCCCTTCGGCAGGAAGGCCACATAAGAAGCAGCGCCAATCAGGATCAGCGGTGCAGTCTCTCCGATGGCACGCGACAAGGCCAGAATCACACCGGTCATGATGCCCGGAAAAGCGGACGGCAACACATGCGACCAAGTCGTCTGCCACCGGGTAGCGCCAAGCGACAGTGCGGCATAGCGGATGCTCATCGGCACAGTTTTGATGGCTTCACGACTGGCGATGATGATCACTGGCAGAATCAGCAAACTCATGGTGAGCGCGCCTGAAATCAGACTGCGTTCCAGCCCGAAAAACCGCACGAAAATCGCCAGCCCGAGAATGCCATAGACAATGGACGGCACGCCGGACAGATTGGCGATATTCACTTCGATCAGTGTGGCCAGCCGGCCACGTTTGGAGAATTCTTCCAGATAAAGTGCAGCCGATACGCCAATTGGAATTGCGATGAAAGCGATCATCACAATCAGCCACAAAGTGCCAACCAATGCCGATTTGATGCCGGCCTGGGCGGGTATGCGGGAAGGGAAGCTGGTGATGAACTGCCAGTCGAGCCAGCCCAAGCCGTCCATTGCGATATTCACCAGCAAAATGCCCAGCAGGAACACGCTGGACCAGGTCACGAATGCACACAACAACGCGAATAGTTTCGACTTGCGGTGACGATTGACCAGATGCTTCTGTTCTTTTTCGCTGAGGAAGGCCATCAGTCATAGACCTCGCGGAAGCGGCCCAGTATCCATTGGGAGATGACGTTGATCATCAGCGTGATCGCAAACAGCACCGCAGCGACTGCGAACAGTGTCTGATAGGCGATGCCGCCAGAGGGGGTGTCGCCGAGACTGATCTGCACGATGTAGGCAGTCATGGTCTGGATGCTTTCCAGCAAGGTCAGGTCGAGATTGGGGGTTTGCCCGGCCGCGAGTGTCACTGCCATGGTTTCGCCGATGGCGCGCGAAATCGCGAGCAGGAACGAGGCCATCACGCCCGACAAGCCGGCCGGCACTACGATGCTGGTGGTGACTTCATAGGACGTGGCACCCACGGCATAAGCTGCCTGACGCAGGCTGACGGGGACAGCGCGCAAGGCGTTATCACTGAGCGTGGCAATGGTGGGCAGGATCATGATGCCCACCACGATGGCGGCGCTCAGTGCATTGAAGACTTGAATATCCGGAATCACCGAACGTAACGCCGGGGTGACAAAGGTGAGGGCGAAATAACCGTAGACCACCGTAGGGATGCCAGCCAGCAGTTCCAGCACCGGCTTGATCCAGGCCCGAACTTGATCGTTGGCGTATTCACTCAGATAGATCGCACTGGCAAGCCCGAGTGGAATGGCAATTACCGCAGCGCCCACGGTGATGAGCATGGTGCCCCACAACAGCGGCAGCACGCCGTAAGAACTGGGTTTGAGCAATGGCACCCAGCGGGTGCCAAAGAAAAATTCGATGGGGCTGACTTCACGGAAAAAGCCGAATGATTCCACCAACAGCAACACCACAATGGCGATGGTGGTAAACAACGAGATTGCCGTGCAAATCCGCAACCAGAATTTGATGCCGGTTTCGCCCCAACGGGTAACCCCTTTGTGGATGCTGAAGCTGAGGCCGGAATTGTTGGCAGGATCGTTCATGCAAAATCAACAAGTGAAGCAACAAGGCAGGGACGAACAACGTTCGCCCCGTCTGTAATCAAGCGGGCGATACTATCAGAACTTTGCAAACGACGAAGTGTCGGATTCATACGTCGCGGCAGGCAGTGATACGTAGCCAACATCCTTCGCAATAGTCGGAACAGTTTTCAGGTAAAACTCCACGAAGGCTCTTACTTCAGGGCGTTGTGCACTGGTTTTGTTGACGTATATGAACAAGGGGCGTGACAGCGGCGCGTAGGTGCCATCGTTGATGGTGGCAGTGCTGGGGGCTACCGGTCCTTTGCCAGCATCAACTGGCACCAGCTTCAGTTTGCTGGCACTGGCTTCGTAATAGGCGAAACCAAAGAAGCCAAGACCACCTTCATCGCCAGCCACACCTTGCACCAGGATATTGTCGTCTTCGCTGGCCGTGTAATCAGGGCGTGAGGCGCCGGCTTTGCCAACCACGGTTTCAGTGAAATAGTCGAAAGTACCGGAATCGGTGCCAGGGCCATACAGATGCAGCACTTTGTCCGGGAAGCCAGGACGCACATCTTTCCAGTTGTTCACGGTGCTGCCGGGCTCCCAGATTTTTTTGAGTTCGGCAGTGGTCAGGTTGTCAACGAAGGCAAGCGAGGGATTGATCACAATCGAAAGGCCATCATAAGCCACCGGGATTTCCATGTATTCGATGTTGGCAGCTTTGCCTTTCTCGATTTCTTCCGCCTTCACCGGGCGGGACGCATCGCTGATGTCAGTTTCAGCCGCCATGAATTTTTTGAAACCACCGCCGGTACCGGAAGTGCCCACAGTAACGCGGACTTCGGGAGATACTTTGCGGAATTCTTCGGCAATGGCCTCGCTGATCGGAGCTACTGTGCTGGAGCCATCAATGCGAACAGTGCCACCCAGTGGAGCTGCGCCGCCGGCGGCAGCAGGCGCTGCGTCTTTGGAGCAGGCGCCGATCAGAACGGTGGCCAGGATGACTGGGGAAATAATGGCAAGCTTTTTCAGGAAGGACTGCATGCATGGCTCCGGTCTTGTTAAGAATATTCAGGCAAACAGGGCTCGGTATTAACGCAGTTTCCGCCAATCTTGCCCGTCAGGCCGGCATTGTCGGCAGTTTTTGTTAAGGCAAAATAAAGAAAAGCTGCTCTTTGTCAGTGCTTATGAAGATTGTGTTGACTGCCCGCTTTGCAGCAGCGGCTCGGCCAGCGGCATGCGGAACACAAAAGTGGTGCCTTTACCCAACTGGCTGGTGACCCCTACCGAGCCATGATGACGCTCGGCGATGTTGCGCACGATGGAAAGGCCAAGACCCGTGCCGCCCAGGCTTTGTGAGCGCGCCTTGTCGACCCGGTAAAACCTTTCGAACACGCGCTCCTGGTACTGCGGGCTGATGCCGATGCCGTTGTCTTCTACTTCCAGCACTACTTCGGCCTGTTCACGCAGTACGCGCACCTTGATCTGTCCGCCTTCGGGCGTGTACTTGATGGCATTGTCGATCAGGTTGTTGCACAACTGGCTCAAATTCTGGCGGTCACCATAGACCTCGAGGCTTTCCGGGAACTGGGCCAGCGTCAGGCTGTGCAGTTTGGTTTCTACTGCAGTAGCTGCGGCTCTTACTTCGCGCCGCACCAGATCATTGAAATTCATGCGCGTGAACCCGGCCGTACCTTGGTCGGATTCCAGTCGTGAAATCGTCATCAAGTCAGTCACCAGGTTCGACAGGCGCAAGCTCTGCGCGTGAATACGCTCCATGTACTGCATCAATGTGGACTTTTCGACATCCGGGTCGCCCACCATGGTTTCGGCCAGACCACGAATTGCCGTGATCGGGGTTTTCAATTCGTGCGAAGCATTGGCGACAAAATCTGTGCGTATGCGCTCCAGATGTTTCAGCTCGGTCACATCATGCAACACCAGCACGGCGCCGATGGGCTCGCCCTGATCGTCGGAAAGTGAGGCTACATAGATGTCGAACACCAGTTGTTCGCTTTGGCGCGGATAGTCCACACGCGCCTTGATAACGGTGCGATTGCGAATGGCGTCATCAATGGCCAGGATTATTTTCTGGTCGCGGATTTCCTGCCACACCGGTTTGCCGATGCAATTCTCGCGGGTAAGTCCAAGCAGCAGGGTGGCGGCATCGTTGATATGGATGATGTTCTGTTTTTCATCAACGTCGACCACGCCTTCGACCATGCCGGCAAAGATGGTGGCGAGCCGGTTGCGGTCGGCTGTCAACATGGACACGCGGCGAATCGAGGTGCGGGCCAACAGGTTGACAGCATCCGCCAGGCGCTTGACGCCGGGCGTGTGCTGTTCCGGCACGCGCCGCTCGAAATCCCCTTGGGCAATGGCTTCGGTGGCTTGGGTGAGGTGCTCCATCGCAATCATGCGCCGCCAGGCCACGTAGATGGAGCCCAGTAACGCAGGCGGCAACAGCCACACTGAAGCGCCAAACGCCATGCCGATTGCAGCAAAGGCAAAATGGCTGAGCGCCATGCGCCAGAAAAAAGAAGACTTGAGTGGATTCACGCGCGAACTGGGTCTCGTTAGTGGTCGGCCATTCTATAACCGATGCCACGAATTGTTTCTATCGGTGGCGGTTCCACGTCCAGTTTCTTGCGGATGCCGCGCACATGCACATCAATGTTGCGATCAACCACTACCACGTCATCGCCCAGCGCATGATTGAGCAACTGCTCGCGTGTGAACACGCGGCCCGGATGGCTGGCCAGATATTGCAGAATGCGGAATTCGGTGGCGGTGAGTTTTATTTCACGGTCACCGTAGGTCACCCGGTATTTGACAGAATCAATCACGAGCTGGCCCAGCTTGACGGTTTCCTGCGGGGCCTGGGTTTCCATCAATACACCACGGCGCAGCACGGCTTTGACGCGCGCCACCAGTTCCTTCGGACTGAAGGGTTTGCTGATGTAGTCGTCGGCGCCCACACCCAGCCCCAGCACGATGTCACTCTCTTCACCCTTGGCAGTGACCATGATGATGAGCGTGTTGTGGGTTTCTGCGTGCTTCTTGATGGTGGTGCAAATTTCTACGCCATCCATGCCGGGCAGCATCAGGTCGAGCAGCACCAGATCGGGCTTTTCGCGTTTGACCATGGCCAGACCTTGTGCACCGTCAGTGGCGGCCAGAATCTCGAAACCTTCACGGCGCAGGTTGTAGCTCAACACCTCAAGGATGTCCGGTTCGTCTTCGATAATAACTATCTTGCGTTTACTCACGCGTGAATCTCCGGTAACTCAAAGTTTGTCTTAATAAAGACTAACATTCATGCGTAAAGAAACAGTAAAGGCTTGATGCTGATTACGTCAAACGCGAGCGGTACCGAGTTTGCCAAAGGCCAAGTAAAGCAGGGTGGCACACAACCAGCACAAGCCCAGTGTCCACAAATCGTGCGACAGAAAATGGGCGCCGCGCAATTGCTGGCCAATGCCGAACACCAGGCCCAACAACACAACGCCAGTCAGTGCAGCGCGTTGCCAGCGCGGGAACAAGTCGCGTGCAAAATAATAAAGACCCAGCCACGCATAACCGGCACTGGCATGGCCGGCCGGGAAGCAGGCACCGGTCTGAAAATCCTTGGGATGCACGGCAAATTTCTTTATATAGGGAAAGTCACCGCCATAGCGCAGCAAATCCCACGGGCAATCCACATGCGTCGCCTGCTTGAGCAAGTTGATCGCCACTCCGGCACCCACCGCTGAAACCACCAGATACCAAAGCCCCTTGCGATAGGGCTTGAGTGCTTGCACAAAGTGGCTGGCAATCAGCAGCAGCAACAGTATTACTGCACATACTGCGAC
>CANCGR010000016.1 GCA_947377625.1 Gammaproteobacteria bacterium
AAGTCGACCGGGCTCGACACCACTGGCCTGATGAAGTCCACTGATGCTTTTATTGCCACACTGACTGCAGCGCAGCGAAAAAACACGCTCTATGCCGCTGACGATCTCGAATGGCGCCGCTGGGCCAACATGTCGATCTACAAGCGCCAGGGCATTTCCTTCGATGAAATGACTGACACCCAGAAGCAAGCCGCATGGGCGATGCTGGATGCTGCGCTCAGTACCAAGGGCATCAAGCTTGCGCACGACATCATGCATCTCAACGAAACGCTCGGCGAACTGAACAACAACAATTTTGTGGAGTTTGGCGAAGGCAAGTACTGGTTGACTGTAATGGGTACTCCTTCCAAAACCGAGCCGTGGGGCTGGCAGCTGGATGGCCATCACCTGGTCATCAACTTTTTCGTGCTGGGTGACCAGATTGTGATGACGCCAACCTTCTGGGGTTCCGAGCCGGCAGTGGCAACCAGTGGCAAATACAAAGGCACCCGCATCATGGACGATGAACAAACCAAAGGGCTCGCCATGATCCGCTCACTCGATGCTGATCTGAAAAAGTCCGCCATCGTCTACACCAGTAAAACCGGCAACAACATCATGACCGAAGCGTGGAGTGACAATGTAGTCCTGGATTACGCCGGCGTAGAGGTCAAACGTTTCAGCCCGGAACAGAAGGCGAAGTTGATCGACTTGATCGGCCTTTACATCGGTAATATGGAAAAACCGCTGGCAGACAACAGAATGGCGGAAATTACCGCGCATCTGGATGAAACCCGCTTCGCATGGATTGGCGCTACCGAAGACAACTCAGTGTTTTATTACCGCATCCAGAATCCGGTGCTGGTAATCGAGTTCGACCACGAAGCACCGGTTGGACTCACGCATCTGTATCCGCGTGGTGTGCCCTATCGTGAACACATCCACTCAATGGTGCGCACACCCAACGGCAACGACTATGGCAAGGACTTGCTGCGCCAGCACTATCTGGCACTACCGCATTGACACCGACGGCTGCGGCTTGGAGTCCATGATCTCGCGCTTGTACCATTGCTTGATCAATTTGATTTCATAGCGCAGCGGCTCATTGTGGCTAAACGGCTGAATGCCGTCGCGAAATCCCATATCGCTTATCTTCGAGTCGCCCGATTTCAACACCTGGCTCTTGCTATCGCGTAATTCGTAACTGAGCTCCATGCTGGGGAAATCCATATTGCGGACTATTCGTATGCCAAACGGAAAACCACCGTGGAAATACTCCAGCTCTCCGGCCAGATCCAGATCCTTGATCTCGATCTTGAGAGTCTGATCAGTGGGCAACAGCGCAGCTTCATGCTGGAACGCGGTTTCCAGCTCTTTCATTACGCGTT
This sequence comes from Gammaproteobacteria bacterium, assembly GCA_947377625.1. GTDB lineage: Bacteria > Pseudomonadota > Gammaproteobacteria > Pseudomonadales > Pseudohongiellaceae > CAILUG01. Next base: position 1,368 of record CANCGR010000016.1, read on the forward strand.
CCTGGTATTTGATCTGGTTTTCATCACCGGCACGAATATCCCTGAATTTGGCGGGATCGCCCCAGGACACTTGCACAGTGGCCGCCTGACTCAGCGGCATGAAAGCCAGCAACGCAATGGCTACTACGGATGGTTTGACTAACATAAACGCCTCCTTAGCTGGACAGATAATGATGCAAGGCTATTTTGGACCTGTTTTTCCCCAAAGAGTAGTAATGAAATGTAACCGCATCAATGCTGGCAGTAACAATTACCAGTGGCACCAAACCCGCACCCCGGTTGACCAGGAACAAGCCGCGCCGGTTGGTTAAAACCGGCATTGCTCGTATCATTGCGCCGCTTATTTTCCGGAACCACTTGGTTCCCCTCCAGCCTTAACCTAATCCAGGAGCAGTCATGGCTACTATCGTCGGCGGTATCGCCACTTCCCATACCCCTACCATCGGTTTCGCCCTCGATGCCAAGAAACAAAACGACCCGGTATGGGCCCCAATTTTCAAAGGCTATGAACCGGTAGTGAACTGGCTGCAGGAGAAGGCGCCGGATGTAATCTTCTACATCTTCAATGACCATATGACTTCGTTTTTCATGGATCACTACTCGCAGTTTGCGCTCGGCGTTGGCGAAAACTTTCCAGTGGCTGACGAAGGCGGCGGTGCGCGCAACCTGCCAGCGCTGAAAGGTCATCCGGCGTTGGCTGAACACATTGCCAAGTGTCTGGTCGCTGATGAATTCGACCTGTCCTACTTCCAGGAAAAAGGTCTGGATCACGGCTGCTATTCGCCACTGTCGCTGCTGCTGCCGCATGAAAACGGCTGGCCGGTAAAAGTGGTGCCGTTCCAGGTAGGCGTGTTGATGGCCCCGTCTCCCTCCGCCAAACGCTGTTACAAACTCGGCAAATCCTTGCGTCGCGCCATCCAAAGCTTCCCGGGCGATCTGAAAGTGGTAATTGCCGGTACTGGCGGTTTGTCGCATCAGGTGCATGGCGAACGCTGCGGCTTCAACAACACTCCTTGGGATATGGAGTTCATGGACCGTCTGGAAAAAGATCCCGAAGGCCTGACCGACATCACGATTGCCGAGCTGGCCAAACTGGGCGGCATGGAAGGTGCTGAAGTAGTGATGTGGCTGATGATGCGCGGTGCGCTGTCCGAAAAAGTGGAAACCGTGCATCAGACCTATTACCTGCCTTCGATGACCCCGATTGCCAGCCTGATTTTCGAAGAACGCTCCAACGAAGTGCCTGCTGAAAGCGATGCCGCCTACATGGAACGCGTCGACCATCAGCTCAAAGGTATCGAACTGCTGGAAGGTACTTACCCCTTCACCATCGGTCGCAGCGTCAAGGCCTTCCGCCTGAATGATTTTCTGCACCGCTTGATCGAGCCGAAACATCGTGAATATTTCCTGGCGAACCAGGAAGAGTGTTTCAACGATTTCAGTCTGACCGATGAAGAGAAAGACCTGGTACGTCGCCGCGACTGGCGCGCGATGATGCATTACGGCGTGATCTTCTTCATGCTGGAAAAACTCGGTGCTGTGGTGGGTACCACCAACCTGCACATCTACTCGGCGATGAAAGGCATGACGCTGGAAGACTTCCAGAAAACCCGCAACGCGCAAGTGTTGTACTCAGTAGCTGGCAAGGACGACAGCAAAAAAACCTGGGACAAACCGGCGAAGTAAACCTGTTTGGCACACTGTGCCGGCACAAGAAGACACGTTATGGGTAAACGCTTTCATCGCTTGACCTGTTGCTTGTCACTGCTGTTCGCAGCAGTTCCTGTGCTGGCACACCACAGTTACGCCGACTACGAAAGCGCAGAGCGCCATGAGCTGCGCGGCACTATCACCGAGATCCAATGGGGTAATCCGCACATCATTTTCATCGTGCAAAGCGATGGCGTGGTGATGCGCGTCGAATGGGTCACAGTGACCGGTGCAGACAAGACTTCAGTCAGCAAAGACCAGTTTGCAGTTGGTGATGAACTCATCGTGATTGGCAGCCGCAACCATGATCCTGAGCGCCATATCATGACGCTGGTGAAGGAACTGCAGATACCGCACAAAAACTTTCGCTGGCGATCCCCTAGTCGGGATAGAACCTACTGATTACAATGCCTGCCCGCACGTGGTTCAGGATGTAGTTCGGAGTGTAGCTCAGCTTGGTAGAGCACTGCTTTCGGGAAGCAGGGGTCGAAGGTTCGAATCCTTTCACTCCGACCAATGTGTCTGATTTGTCCCGCTCACTTGCTTGATTCTTGTTTGTTGATTCCCGGTCGTTGATTCTGACTCGCCACTGCATCCCGGTATTTCCTGCCGGCGGGCATCAGTTTGCTTTACCTGGCCCTGCCACTTCCTTACCCTTGGCCTCCCGCATGCCACACCACCCGCTATGGAGCCTATAACAATGAGAAGCTTGCCCGGCCTCTGTCCATTCTTTGCCAGAACAACTGCCGCATTGACCCGCCTGCTGGCGCTCACAATACTGTTGCTTCCGCTGACTGCACAAGCACAGCAGGATTTTTCACCCGCTGCATTGAGCAAGTTCCCGACCAACAGCTGGCCCACCAATGGCGGCGATATTTACAACCGTCGATTCTCGCCTCTCACGCAAATCAACAAAGACAATATCGCCAACCTCAAAGGCGTGTGGCGCACCCATCTCAATGGCTCTGGCATGGGCCCGCGCAACAGCGGTGAGGCCACACCACTGGTGTACAACGGCATGGCCTTCATCATCACGGGTGATGACGATGTATTCGCGCTCAGTATCAAGACCGGCGAGATCGTGTGGCAGTACAAAGCCAATCTGAATTTCCTGATCGACACTGTGTGCTGTGGCTGGACCAGTCGCGGCGTTGGCCTCGGGGATGGTCGTGTTTATGTCGGTCAACTGGATGGCAAGCTCAAGGCACTCGACATCAAGACAGGTGCGCCCGTGTGGGAAGTGCAAGCAGAAAAATGGGAAGAAGGCTATACCATCACCGGCGCGCCGCTCTATTACGACGGCATGGTGATCACCGGTTTCGCCGGCGGCGAGCGCGGCATTCGTGGTCGTGTCAAAGCCTTTGATGCCAAGACTGGCGCACTCAAGTGGACCTTCAACAACATTCCCGGCCCCGGTGAATTTGGCCACGACACCTGGCCCGCCGACAACAGCGTGTGGATGGATGGCGGTGCTTCCGTGTGGCAGACACCGGCCGTCGACCCGGAACTGGGCCTTATCTATTACTCCACCGGCAACGCCGGCCCCGATTTCAACGGTCACGTGCGCAAAGGCGACAACCTGTTCACCTCGTCGATCCTGGCGCTGGATGTGCACACGGGGAAATACCGTTGGCATTTCCAGCAAGTGCATCACGATATCTGGGACTACGACGGCCCCAATCCGGTAATCCTGTTCGACATCACCCTTGACGGCAAACCTCGCAAGGCTATTTCACAGGCCAGCAAGACGGGCTGGATTTACGCGCTCGATCGTGTGACCGGCCAGCCGCTAATCGGCATCAACGAAACGCCGGTGTTGCAGGAACCCAGAATGTTTACCTCGGCAACCCAGCCGATTCCGGTGGGCGATGCCTTCGTACCGCAGAGCTTGCGTATCGCGCCTGAAGGCTTTGACATGGTCAATGGTGGCAAGATCTTTACGCCCTATTGGACTACGCCGGTTGTGCTTGCGCCCGGTGTTGCCGGTGGCGCCAACTGGCCGCCGAGCGCCCACGACCCACGCACTGGTTTTACCTATGTGTGCGCCGCCGACAAGCCGTTTATTTTCCAGGCGCTTGATATCTCCAGCGAGCGCCCGCAACCCGGTGCCAATTACCCGGGCGGCGAGTTCAAAGGCGAGCCTCTGCCCAACCTCGGCATTCTGGCGGCACTCGACATGCACACCAACAAACTGGTGTGGCAGCAGTTGTGGGCTGAGCCTTGCTTCAGCGGCATTACACTCACCGCCAGCGGGCTGATGTTTGTCGGCCGCAACGATGGTCGCCTGACCGCGCTCGACAGTTCCAACGGCAAGAAGCTGTGGCAGTTCCAGACTGGCGCCGGCATGAATGCACCTGTGAGCATTTTCGAATACGAAGGCAAGCAATACGTAATCGCCTATGCCGGTGGCAACACACTGGCGCCCTCCCCGCACGGCGACAATGTCTGGCTGTTTGCACTGGACGGCACGATGAAAGAAGCTGATCCGCCCGGCAAAGCCGGCGCCTCCACGGTCGGCGCGGGTACTGCCTCTGCTGTCAAAGTGGCCGAAGGCAAACCCGATCTCGATGCTGGCCAAGCCGTCTTTCACGCAGCTTGTGTTGCCTGTCACGGCGATGATGGTCATGGCGGACATGGCGGCGGCATTGATCTGGTCAATGCCCGCGATGTAGCCATGGTAATAAACGTGATCTCACAAGGCCGCAAGAACATGCCGGCACTGGGATCGGCCTTCACACCTGTGCAATTGCGGGATGTGGCAGCTTATGTATCACAACGAATAGCCAAACCTGCGAAGTAAAAACCTTATGTCAGCTTCCGTCTCACTGCACCGCACCCGCGAAAAATCACTGTTGCGCCGTCATCCATGGATCTTTACCAGCGCCATCGACAAGGTACACGGCAAACTCCACAGTGGTGATACCGTCGAGGTGATCTCGGCAGACGGCGCCTGGCTTGGGCGCGGCGCTTACTCACCGACCTCGTCGATCCGTGTCAGAATCTGGACCTTCGATCAGGACGAAGTAATCGACAATGCCTTCTTTCTGCGACGCATCGAGTCGGCGCTGCAAGGCCGCGCTGCACTAAAGCTGCCATCGAATGCCATGCGTCTGGTGGCAGCCGAGTGTGACGGATTACCAGGCCTCACCATTGATCGCTATGACAACGTTGTGGTTTGCCAATTGTTGAGTGCGGGTGCCGAACGTCATCGCGACAAAATTGTGTGGGCCTTGCACAAGCTGCTGCCTGAGTGCGCAATACTCGAACGCTCTGATGTATCAGTGCGTGAAAAAGAAGGCCTGCCTTCGCTCGTGCAAACCTTGCACGGCAGCGTGCCGGACTGCGTCAGCATTACTGAAAATGGTTTGCAGTATGCAGTGGATGTGAACGCCGGCCACAAGACCGGTTTCTATCTCGATCAGCGTTACAACCGCATTCGTATCGCCAATTACGCGGATGGCAGAAGCGTGCTCAACTGCTTCAGCTACACCGGCGCCGTGGCAGTGCAGTGTCTGGCCGCTGGCGCCACGCATGTCACCAACATTGATGTGTCAGCCTCAGCACTGGCCATCGCGCAACAACAATTACAACTGAACAATCTCGACGAAAGTCTTTGCACACAGGTGGAAGCCGATGTGTTCGCGCAGTTGCGCAAATACCGCGCTGAAGGCACACGCTTCGACATGATCGTGCTCGACCCGCCCAAGTTCGTCGAGAACAAGCATCACCTTACGCAAGCCTGTCGCGGTTACAAGGATATCAACATGCTGGCGCTGCAGCTGTTGAATCCGGATGGCATCCTTGCCACCTTCAGTTGCTCCGGCCTGATGCCGGAAGACTTGTTTCACAAAGTGGTGGCCGATGCGGCTCTGGACGCCGAACGCACGGTGCAATTTCTGTAAAAACTGAGCCAGGATCGCGATCACCCCGTACTGAGCAGCTACCCGGAAGGCTATTATCTGAAAGGTCTTATTTGCCGGGTGCTGTAACGACCTTGATTTCATAGGGAGCAATCGGTGAAAAAGTTCCTGCTTATAGCAGCTGCAGTGCTGCTTACACTCTATCTGGCTGCCTGCAGCTATATGTATTTCCGGCAGCAGGCGCTGGTATTCAACCCTTCGCACGATGATGTGGCGCTCAGCGTTGGCGAAGTGCCGCGTGCAGAAAACCTGCTGCTGACAACGCCCGATGGTGAAACCTTGAAAGCATGGTGGGTTGCTCCTCTCAGGGGCCGCCCCGTCTATCTCTACCTGCACGGCAATGCCGGCAATCTCAGAGGCAGCTTCAACGATGCGCATGGCCGTGCCGAGCGCTTTGAAGGACTCACGCGCGAAGGCGCAGGGCTGTTGGCGTTGAGCTGGAGGGGTTATGGCGGTTCCAGTGGCTCGCCCTCTGAAGTTGGTTTCCACATTGATGCCGAAACTGCAGCCAAATGGCTACGCGAACAGCAGCCCGATTCCAAGGTCATTGTGTTCGGCGAATCCCTGGGCAGCGGCGTAGCGGTGCAACTGGCAGCAACGCAAGAGTTCGCTGCACTGGTACTCGATTCGCCCTATACCTCCATTGACGATGTCGGTGCTGGTCGCTATCCATGGCTGCCGGTGCGACTGCTCTCCAAATATCCTTTTCACAGCGAAACATTTGCGTCACAAGTGACGGAGCCGGTGTTGATCCAGCATTGCGAGGGAGACAAGGTGGTGCCCTATGCACAAGGCCGGATTATGTTTGCCACCCTTGGCTCGTCAGAAAAGCTGTTGCGCACAGTGGACGGTGTTTGTCATGTGCCCAGCATCCTTACTGAAGTGCCATTCCTGCGTGAACTGGAAGTTCGCTTCACCAAATAAAAGACAAAAAAATCCCGCCAGTCAGAGGCGGGATTTTTCAGACAGCCGAACTGTTATTTCGTGTAGTCGTAGGTCAAGTCATAAGTGACCGTGCCGAAACCCGCCAGCACAGCAGTGAATTCCACCCTGAACGTAACTCGCGATGCAGTGTTGTTAACTGACGTCACCTTGACGTTTGCTATACCGGTTACCCCGACCAGAGAAGTTTTTACCTGATCAAGAATCGCGGTGGTATTGGAAACATCAGGAGCGGGCAAGTCGTTGATGACAATGCCACTGATCGGAATGTTTACACTCGCAAACCCTGAAGTTTTGAAATTGCCTGACAAGGTCAGCTTGTACAGACTGGTGCTACCGGCGGACTTCAACAAATTGGCCTTGGTTGTCTGCAGCAAATTGAGCACTGCAGCTACCGAACCCTGCTCCGTGATCGCGGTGCCGTAAACACCCCCCATCGTGTAGATCTTGTCGTCTTTGATACCGACATAGATTTTGCTGTCGGCAAAATATTTGTACACATAACCCAGGTAGGTGCCCAAAGCGCCGCCATTCTTGAACATAGTTGGGTAAATTTCTGCCGCCAGATCAAACACGCTCTGCACTGAAGCAGTTACCGTTGGGACTGCAGTGCTACCACCCGTTGAACTCGTTGAAGATGAACACGCTGTGGAGGTGCTGGTACGAGCCCCCGTAAATTGGCCAGCCCAGGTGTCATTGGTTCCCTGAAAAACATTGATTTCACTCAAGGCACCGGTCGTCAAAAGTGCAGCACCGAAATAAGTGGTGGACTCGGGCTTGGCCCAGAGCGGGTCAGATTCACCGGCCCGGCGTAAAAACGGATTGGAAAGCAACAACCCGCCAACACAAAGAGTGCCGTTGGTGCTATTGATCACAAAGGTTACTTTGTCTCCATTTTTATAAGGTGAACCTGCGGATGCAAAGTCATAGGTCATTTCATAGGTCCCGGCAGCAGCAGCCGGAATAGTGGTTTTGACTGTTTGCGCCTGGCTGTTGAGACTGACAAATACAGCACCGACCGCAACCAGCAATTTCAAAATTGGTGTAATTTTCAATGGGATTCCTCAACGCAAAAAAAGACCATGGTAGGTAGCAATTAATCATTTATATACCCCTGATAAGGGGGTAGGTTCGTAAGCAACATGTAAAAAATCCCGCCGGCAAAAGGGCGGGATTTTTCAAACAGCACGACTGTTACTTCGTATAGTCGTAGGTCAGATCATAAGTCACTGTGCCAAAGCCGGTGAGTACAGCAGTGAACTCCACCCTGAATGTGACGCGCGCCGCTGTGTTGTTGATGGCCGTCACCTTGACGTTGGCAATTCCTGATGCGCCCAACGACGTTTTTACCTGATCAATAATCCCGGTAGAGTCGGAAACATCAGGAGCCGGCAAGTCGTTGATGGTAATGCCAGTAATCGGAATGGTTACACTGGCCAACCCCGATGTCTTGAAAGTGCCTGACAGTGTCAGCTTGTACAAACTGATGCCGCCGGTGACAGGTTTGTTCAAATTGGTCTTGGTGGTCTGCAACAGATTCAGTACTGCAGTTACTGCGCCCTGCTCCTTGATGGCGTCACCGTAGATGCCTCCCATCGTATAGATCTTGTCATCCTTGATGCCAACGTAGATTTTGCTGTCGGCAAAAAATTTGTATACATAGCCTTGGTAGATGCCCAAAGCGCTACCGTTCTTGAACAGGGCGGGATAAAGCTCTGCTGCCAGATCGAATACGCTTTGCACCGTTGTACTTACAGTTGGCGTGGTGGCACTAGAACCGCCAGTGCAAGTAGTAGAGGTACTGATGCGCGTGCCGTACAGTTGGCCTTTAAAGGTGGTGTCGGTGCCTTGCATCACGTTGAGCCCCCATGCATTGCCGGTACCAGGTGCGGTAGTGGTGGTCAGCCATGCGTACCAGGCTCCCCTGCTGGTATCGGCAAAAACGACCGACGTAAATGTACCGATTACTGCTTTTACATAGGGCTTGGACAGCAAGGTGCCTTTGACGCATAACGTGTCATTGACACCATCAACAACAACAGTGACTACCTCGTCCTTGCCGAAGGGCCCGACTGTGCCGAAATCGGAATAGGTCAGCTGATAGGTGCCGCTTAAACCAGCGGGCACATCAGCAGCGGTTTGCGCAAAAGCGATGCCGGTAGTAGCCATACCGGCCAGAAAACACAATTGACAGACCAGCGTTTTGATCGGGGGCATGGCGTTCTCCAAATTGTTAAATGGGAATTCCGGAGTTCAGGCAGTTATTTAGCGTAGTGGCAGGTCAAATCAGCAGCATCCATAGCTCGTGCGGGCTTCGCATGGAAGAAACAGGACGAGGTGATGGTAGGTAGTAAGTATCCCGCAAAATACCCCCTGATCAGGGGGGCAGGTCAAGTAGCGGCAAGACTCAATCGGGCACCGGCAAGCCTAACCACAGATAGATTTTTTCAAAGATGGCTTTGACTGTCTCTGGCCTGTCTTCGCCGGCCAACTCCAAGCTTGGTTGATAACCTTTCAGATGCAGGCTGTAACACAGGTTACGATAAGACGGACGGTAAGCGGCCAGTTGTTGTTCCGGCAACTGCACACTCTGCCCGAGAATGGCCGGGATGAATTCATCGCGCCGGTATATCACTTCAAAACTGCTCAGGCGCCAAACCCCTTGCCTCTTGCTGACGCGATAGAGCAACAGGCTGTGGGCGCACAACGTAAATTGTTTGCCTTCAATTTCAGTGGGGATGTCGATGATGGCCGACAAGCTCGCCAGTGCACGTTCACCGTTGAGAGTAACGAGCACCGGCCCTAGTCGATGCTTTGCCAGCATGCCGCGCTCGGCCATGCCTTTGGAGGCAGTTACAAAATCATGGCCGAGGCCCTGGAACCAGCTGATGTTGACTTGTGCATCTGCGTGAAAGCAGTCGCGCATGCGGTTCCAGAACCCCAGGTCGCGACTCTCACGCTCGCAAACCACCAACTGGGTGATCGCGGTTATGTCATGGGCGTAAGACACGAGCCGCGCTTATGACAACGTTTCAAATGGCAGTTTACGCACACGCTTGCCGCTCAATTTGAAATAAGCATTGGCAACCGCAGGCCCGATCACTGGCGTGGCAGGTTCGCCGATGCCCGTGGGTGATTCAGCGGAAGCAATGATGACCACTTCGATTTCCGGCTTCTGGTACATGCGGATGATTGGATAGTTGTGGAAGTTGCCGGTCTGCACTTCGCCCTTGTTGATGCGGATTTCACCGTACAACGCGGCGCTGAGACCGAACATGATGCCGCTTTCCACCTGCGCCTGAATGATGTGCGGGTTGATCGCCAAGCCGCAGTCCACTGCACACACGACTTTGTCGACTCTCAGTCTGCCGCCGGCATCCATACTGACTTCAGCAATCTGAGCAACTCTGCCACCAAAGGATTCGTTGTAGGCGAAACCAGCTGCTCTGCCTTGCGGCAGCGTCTTGCCCCAACCGTAACGCTCGACCGCCGCTTTGATGACAGCCTTGCCGCGCTCATCTTTCATCGTGGCCAGACGCCCTTCAACAGCATCTTTGCCAGCCATGTGCATCAGCTCATCCATGAAGGTTTCTTTGGAGAAGGTGGTGTGCGTGTGACTCACTGAACGCCAGGCTTGCGTCGGCACGCCACTCTTGACCATGTGGTAGTCAATGCTGACATTGGGTATGTGATACGGCAGTTCGTAGGCGCCTTCAATCGCCAACGGATCAAAACCTTTCTGGATCAGAAAACCGAATGCAGTATTTTCAATGAATGACTGGCCAACCAAACGATTTTCCCATGCGACCACTTCGCCATTCTGGTTAATGGCGCCGCGCATCTTGTGCACGAACATCGGGCGGTAGTAACCAGCCTTCATGTCATCTTCACGCGAGTACTGCAGACGCACCGGATAGCGGCCACCGGTGGCTTTGACGATGTTGGCAACTTCCGCATCAATCTCTGGCACAAAGCTGCCGCGCCGGCCAAAGCCGCCACCAGCGTATTGGGTTTCCACCATGACATTCTCGAGCGGCAGCCCCAGCACGTCAGCAACGCGCTGTTGTTCAATCGATTGCATCTGCGTGCCTGAACGCAGGTAGGCCTTGTTGCCCTGCAGTTCCAGCGTGGAATCCATCGGCTCCATGCAGGCATGTGCCAGGAACGGAAACTCATAGGTAGCTTCCAATACCCGCGAAGCATTGCCGGCGATGGCAGCCGAGCTGTCACCTTCCACTTCCACCGGGATGCCTGGTTTGGCAGTCAGCGCTTTGAAATCATGCATGATTTCATCGGAGCCACGGTTTTCAGCAGCACTGAAATCCCATTGCGCCGTCAACACTTCACGACCTCGCATCGCCGCAAAGGTGTTGTCAGCGATCACGGCAATGCCGGTTGGAATTTGCACAACGTCCACTACGCCGGCAACTGCACGCGCGGCCTTGTCATCGAAGGAAACCAGTTTGCCGCCGAAACGCGGTGAATGTTTGACCATTGCCACCTTCATGCCCGGACGACGCACGTCGATTGCATAAGTGGCTTTGCCAGTGACTTTGGCCACTGAATCAATCTTGGGCACTGATTTGCCGATCAAGGTGAATTGTTCAGGCGTTTTCAGTTTTACATCGGTGGGCACTTGCAGCTTGGCGGCAGCTTCCGCGAATTCTCCAAATTTGGCGGTCTTGCCTGATTTGTGGCTCAACACTCCCTTGCTCACCGTTATTTCAGCGGCTGGAACTTTCCAGGTTTTGGCGGCAGCATTCACCAGCATCGCACGCGCGGTCGCGCCAACGGTGCGGTATTGCATCCAGGCATTGGGCACACTCATCGAGCCACCAGTGCCCTGAATGCCCAGCATGAAATGCCGGTAGAGCCCCACGTTGGCCGGTGCTGCTTCCACCCGCATCTGTGACCAGTCGGCATCGAGCTCATCTGCCATCATGGTGGCAAGGCCGGTATAAATACCCTGACCCATCTCGGTGTGTTTGGAAATCACGGTCACGCTGTTGTCTGGCGCAATACGCACAAACGCGTTCGGGGGTGAAGGAGCTGGAGCAGCTTGCGGCGGCTGGGCCAGCGTGGAGCGAACCGGCAGATGAAATCCGATCACCAGGCCGGCGCCCAGGGTCATTGTTGTTTTGAGAAATTGGCGACGTTTCATGGACCTGTCCTCATCTGAACGGGAATGTAAATGAACGCCCCAGTTTACTCCGGTTTGCTCGTCTTGCCATATGCTCAATACAATGGCCGACTCCTCAGCAGGGCGCTCTCCCCATGACCAATCTCTTGTTCCAGCTTCTCCCGATCTTTCTCTATTTCGGCCTGGGTGTTTTGCTCAAGCGCTGCGCGCTGGCCGACAAATCCCATGGCGATTTCCTGCTGCGTTTCGTGTTCTTCGTGACCTTGCCGCTGTTGATTCTGGCCTCGATGCCATCGGTGACGCTTACCCTTGACACGGCCTTGCTGCCCTTCATCAACATCGCGGTAAACGCCATCAGTCTGGCCGTGATGTACTTGCTTGTCAGAGGCCAGCCGGTAGACAAACTGCAAAGAGGCACCGCACTGGTGAATGCCGGCATCCAGAACAACAGCTTCATGTTTCCCTTCATTATTGCCGTGTTCGGGCAAGCCGGCTTTGCCAGCGCTGTTTTGCTCGATCTCGGCAATGCGCTGTGGATGGCCAGCGTGATGTACCTGGTGGCCTATTACTATGGAGGCGAAAAGCATGATCCATTCACGATGCTCCGGCGCATTGCCAAGTCGCCGTTGATTTGGTCACTGATCGTATCGTTGACACTGGCAGCAACGCATGTGGCTGTTCCCGCTGCGGTCATTACCATCATCAATCCGCTTGCGCAGATGACATCTCCATTAATTCTGGTAGCACTCGGTTTGTTTTTCTCATTGACGTTTACCAACTTGCGATTAGCGTTGCAAATAGTTGCGGTAAGAATGGCAATTGGATTGATTACAGGCACCTTGCTTGCGTTTGTGCTGGTATCAGATCCGATCACCCGTGCAGTCATTGTTGCTTGCAGTGCGGGCCCGATCGGCTTCAGCGCTCTCACCTATTCTTCATTGGCGAAACTGGATACCAGTCTCAGTGCGAGTGCTGTATCGATCTCCATTTTGACGGGGCTGATCGGCACGCCCTTGCTTTTGTTTTTATTAACCAACCAAGTGTGACACCCGCCCTTTCTCAAGCCTGCTCCCGAACCGAACTGATCGGTTCATTCCTGAAAAATAAGGCTTATTTCCAATTCTACGCTTTACATTCTTCTCGGCTTTCGAGTATCAACCCTGCCCACAGACGCATAATGCGCGCCTGCAATAAAAATAAAAAAAATTTTAACTACATACACAACCCAAAGGGGGGACTACATGACCAGTAACAAGACAGTGAAATACCGATTGAACGCAACGGCATTGGCAGTATCAACAGCAATCCTGGGCATTCTTTCGACACACGTGCAGGCACAGCAGGCGGCGGCACCGGCAGTTGAAGAAATATCGGTTACCGGCACCCGCATTCGCACCACCGATGGCATGGTTACACCAACACCGGTAACTGCGGTGACCACGTCAGAGATAAAAAATCTCAACCCTTCGGCAGCCATATCCGAACAGCTCGACAAATTGCCCCAGTTTCTGAATACACAAACAGCACAGCGCGGTGGTGGCTCTCTGTTTGGTGATGCGGCCGGCTCCT
>CANCGR010000017.1 GCA_947377625.1 Gammaproteobacteria bacterium
GCTGTCTTGGAGTGCGTACCAGAAAGACTCTGGGGCTGACGTTTTGGACACTGTCGCTGTGGGAGAGTGAGGAAAGTCTTCGTTTGTTTATGTCGCAGGGGCCGCATCGAGCGGCTATTCCGAAACTTTATGCATGGTGCGATGAGGCATCAACGGCGCATTGGGAAGTGGACCATACTGCCATGCCCAGCTGGGAAGTCGGCACTGCCATGCTGCAACAATGCGGGCGACTAATACGCGTCAAATACCCATCCGATAACCAGAAAACGGGGCACATTAATGCCACCTGACAAAGCCGCAAGTACGCCGCTGTTAGCGCCTCAATCCTCGCCGCAACTGCCGTCGAAAATGCCTGGCGATAGAGCAATACGATTAGTTGCTTACCTCGAGGCTGCCAAGGGCATTGTGGTGCTGCTGGCGGCCACGGGCCTGCTGTCGCTGATACACCAGAATGTATACGAGCTGGCGGCGCTGGCCATTGAGCATGCCCACTTGGATCCGGCCGCAAAATACCCGCAGATATTTCTGGATGCTGCGGCCAAGGTTGGTGATTCGCGCTTGCTCATGTTGGCGGCGGGTGCTGCTGCTTACTCCGCGATTCGCCTGGTTGAGGCCTATGGCTTGTATTTCGAGCGGGCGTGGGCAGAGGTGCTTGCCGCCGTGAGTGGTGCCATCTATGTGCCGTTCGAATTGGCTGCCTTGGCGGAAAAGCCCAACTGGTATGGGGTGGGAGTGCTCGTACTGAATGTTGTAGTTGTCATGCTCATGATGCGAGCCTTGCTGCGTCGGCGCTTGGCTAAACCTCAGGTGGCAGTCAGGGAAAACATATGAACCAAATAAACCCAATGAAATTGCTCAACAGCAAATGGACTGCTGCCAATCCGGTGAACAAGGAAAAGCACTTCTTGGTGACAGAGGTTGAATTTGACGAGGCAGGGGAGAGCGTTATTTCCTGCGTGATTGAAGCGGTGCTGACCAAACGCGCGATTGCGATTCAATGGCAGGATTTAAAAGACACGAGCCTGTGGGTGCAAGGCTGGAAGTAAGGCTTTCTCTACCTGCCATTTCACAAAATAACTACTTGATTGGACAGTTCTTCAGGGTTGTGTGAGCTGCCTTGCGGGAAATGGTGATGCAGCAATCCGCTGATGCGATTTAATCCTTCAATACTGCCTTGCTTGAATTGCCCGGCTTGAAAAGCTTTGGTCATGCTCGCACAGATGGCTTCCCATTCGCTCGGTGCAACGCGCGCATTGATGCCGCGATCCGCAACAATTTCGAGTTTCTTCTCGGCGAACAACACATACACCAGAATGCCGGTGTTGTGTTCGGTGTCCCAGATTCGCAAGTCGGAAAAGAGTTTTACTGCACGCTCGCGCGCATCGATATTGCGCCACAGTTGCGGCCAATCCAGCGCACCTTCCACCACAAAACGGATTTCGGCGCGATGACCTTGCTCCGATGCAGCAATGGCTGTCTCAATGGCCTGACACACCGGCCTGGAAAATGCGCGGCGCACTTGCCAGGGCATTACCCGTGCATGGGCGAGGAAGCGTTGTGCTTGCAACAATAGTTTCATCACCAGCGCCCCGACGCTCCACCACCACCAAAGCCGCCACCACCACCACTCCAGCTGCCGCCACCTCCACCGCCGACCGAACCGCCGCGTCGCCCGGAAGCGAGCAACGCAAACCAGATGTCGTTTGGCAGCCACGCCAGCATCAAAGCCAGCACGGCCACGCCAAAGGCCATCATCAAGGTCCAGCCAATAACCAGCCAGATGAAAGCGAACACGAGCGGCACGCCCGCCACCGGAGCAATGATGTTGCCGGTGACTGCTTTCATGATTTTTATAAATACTATCCCCAAGGCAAGCATGATGAGGAAAGTAATGCCTTGCTGATTTTCATTGCCGCCCTGGTTGGGCTGGTCTGCCCGGCCTGCCGGCGTTTCTCCGGCAATGCGTCGATAAACTTCATCAACCACTGCATTGATGCCGCCGTAGTAATCGCCTTGTTTGAAATAAGGTGCCATTGCCGTTTCCAGCAAGCGGCTTGCCACTACATCGGGAATGGTTCCCTCCAGACCATAGCCCACCTGCAGCTGCGCACGGCGATCGTCTTTGGCAACAAACAACAGCAAACCATCATCCGCTTTGGCAGTGCCCAGTTTCCATTTTTCAACAGCGCGCATGGAGTAGGTAAAGGCATCTTCTGGCGCCGAGCTGGCAACAATCAAAACCTGCATCTGGGCGCCGTATTGCGCGTGCAGTGATTGGAGTTTTTGCGACAGCTGCTGTTGCTGACTGGCAGTGAGCGCGCCTGTCATATCCATAACGGGGCTGGTGAGTGCCGGAATTTCCTGCACGGCGCTGGTTGCTGGCAACGCAGCCACGCACTGCAGCAAGCAGAGCAGGAAGTAGCATGACCAGCGGCGCATTGAATGAATCACTGTGCCCGTCAATTACTGTTGGACTGGTGGTGCAGGTTTGGAAAAATCAACTTTGGGCGGGGCGCTGATGGCTTTTTCGTTTTCCACCGAAAAATTAGGTTTGGTTTTCATGTCGAAATATTTTGCAGTTAAATTGCTCGGAAACGAGCGAATGGTGGTGTTGTAGATTTGCACCGCTTCGATATAGCGATTGCGCGCCACGGTGATGCGGTTTTCAGTGCCTTCCAACTGCGCGGCCAAGTCCTGGAAACTGCGATCTGCCTTTAATTGCGGATAGTTTTCCGACACTACCAACAAGCGCGACAAGGCGCTGGTCATGCCAGCTTGCGCTTCCTGGAACTGCGCAAAGGCTTTGGGGTCGTTCACCAGTTCCGGTGTAGCCTTGATGCCGCCAATGGAGGCGCGCGCATTGGTAACGGCCGTCAGTACATCGGCTTCGTGCGCGGCATAGCCTTTTACCGTTTCCACCAGATTCGGCACCAGATCAGCACGGCGTTGATATTGATTGAGCACTTCCGACCACGCCGAGGTGACGCCTTCATCCTGTCGCTGCAAGTCGTTGTAACCGCAGCTGCTTAACAACATCATCATGGCCAAAGCCAATAGCATGCGTAGTTTCATATGGCATTCCTGTCGGTTAGTCTTGGTTGTCGGTTAGTCTTGGTCGGGGCGGCTATTGCAGTATAGATGGTGCCGAATTGTCACAATACAAGATAGAGTGCATGTGAGCGCGGTTGCCAGCACTTCGATGAATCCAAAAATGAGGGGTATTAAATGAGCAAAACCAGAAACTACATAACATGGGCATTAACAATCCTGTTGGCGCTTGCCTATCTGGCCGCCGGCTACTCCAAAGTAAGCGGCGCTGAAATGATGGTGCAAGGCTTCGCCTCCTACGGCTTGCCGGATTGGTTCAGGGTGGCCATTGGCAGTCTGGAAATTGTCGGCGCCATCTTGCTGCTGATTCCTGCTTTTACCGGCATGGCCAGTTTCGGCTTGTCGATCATTATGATCGGTGCTTTGGCTTGTCATGTTATGTTCCCGCCGGCTTCAGCCGGTATTGCAGCATTAATATTTTTCATCATCCTGACTTACATCTGGCTAACCCGTAAAAATGTGGTGCCAGTGTTTTTGCAAAAATACCTGATTCATTGAGTGAATCACTTTCACCAGGAACAACCATGAGTAATGAGCCAGACAACAATAGTCATCATTTCAGGTTTCACTTGCCGTTTGCGCATGTGTTCTCGGTATTTGGTGACGACTGGTTTGCGTTGAAGGCCGAAGCTTTTGCCAGATTTTTTGGCACGCCGTTTTTTCTGATCTCGCAAACCATCATCGTTGTGGCGTGGATCGTGATAAATATGTTGGGTTACGTCAGCTTCGACATGTATCCGTTTATTCTTTTGAATCTGGCGTTCAGTCTGCAGGCGGCTTATGCAGCACCGCTGATCCTGCTGGCGCAAACGCGGCAAGCTGACCGCGACAAGGCTCACGCAGAAGCTGATGCGCTGCACAGGGAAGCACTGGCAATGGCCAGTGAACAACGCGAGTTGTTTGCGAGCCAGCAAACCGCGCAACTGCTGGCATTAGTGGAGCAAAACACCAAGCTCACCGAAATCACCAAGGTGCTCAGTGAACGCATTGAATCGCTGACCAGGGAAATCCATAACAAGTTTGTCAGCGAGGCAAAGTAAAGCCTCATAGCGGGCAATCAACACCAGCTGGCGCGTTCGTCTGAGTGCGTCAGCAGCTCATGAATGTTGGCCTCGATGATGCGATAGCCCACATTGCCATAGAGTTTCTGTCGCCCGCCGGGCAGCAGGAAAGTAGGGCTGCCTTCAACCAGATGCTTTTCCTTGGCGGTGAAATCTGCACAGAGCGCAGCATAAGCCTGGCCACTGTCGATCTGCTCGTGAATAGCGTTCAGTGGCAAACCGAGCGAAGTGGCAATCGCGTCCTGTGTGGAGCGCTCGGCAATATTCTGCAAATCGCGGAAAAACCCAAGCCTGCAGCGCCACATGGCTTCCTCGAACAAGCTCTTGTCAGCATGTTGTGCTTGCGGCTCGGCGGATATCTGATTGGCTTTTTCCAGCAACTGAATGGCCTTGAGAAACAAGTGGCAGCTGGCCGAGGTGGGCGGGGTGTTGCGCAGCCAGATGTCGGGATGGATTTCGATATGCGGAAACTGCTGTGCCATTTGCAAGACATGACGGGCATAGGCGCTTACGCCGCCTCGCGCACTCCAGCTGCTCTCAAGCCAGCCTGCCACATTGCCGAACAACGGCAGGAAGTGATATTCCATGCGAATCTGCGTGCCAAAGTGGCGACGCAATTCATCAAGCTTGATTTGGGCAACATAGGCCCACAGGCACAACACATCGGAAAAATAGGCAATAGTGGGGGCAGCGGGTTCAACCATGCGCAAAGGCTCTCGATTACTTTGGGGAGACAGCTAAAGCATAGGCTCAATGCGCGAGAGCAGCTTGATCAGCAACAATGCAGCGCTATTCTCCGGCTGTTGCCCGCCAGTCGTTCCGGCATTGGCAGCAGGAAAGTGTAAATAATTTTCAATTCACGCTGCGAAGTTGCCCCCTGCAGGTCCGGTCTATATGCTCAAGCTGGTGTTTCTGAGGGGGAACCATGTTGCGATATCTGTTGGGTCTGTTCGTGGTTCTCGCCTGCACTGTGCAAGCACAGAACCTTCCTCGCGCTGCGTCCGGCAAACCGGATATGCAAGGCATCTGGCAAGTCACTGCGGGCTCTGGTGCTGATCTTGAACGTCTTGCTGGCACGCTGCCGTATTTGCCAGCCGCACTCGCCCAGAAACAAGCCAATTACAGCGCGCGCAGCAGCAAGGATCCGATGAACCGTTGCTGGTTGCCCGGCACGCCACGCGTGATGCTGCTCGACTATCCCTTTGAAATAACCCAGACCGATGCTGCGCTCGCCGTGACGTTCCAATGGCAGCAGGTCTATCGCCTGATTTACACCACTGCCAGCAAGTCGCGCTATGAAGGCGTTGAGTCATGGATGGGCCACTCGCGCGGGCATTGGGAAGGCGATGTATTGGTAGTGGAAGTGAAGGATTTCAACGACCGCAGCTGGCTCGATGCTGCCGGTAATTTCCATAGCGGCGCCATGCAGGTGGTTGAACGCTACCAGCTGCGTGATGCCGATACCATTGTGTATCAGGCCACAGTGACCGACGCCAAAGTGTTCAGCAAGCCGTGGGTGCTCAACGTCGAATTCAAACGTCAGAAGGGCCAGCCGCGTTTGATGGAATACCAGTGCCAGGCGGAAAAAGAAGAAGCCAATGGTGCCTTCGAGCGCGATGACCGTTTCTGGTATGGGGCCAAAATTCCCGCCACCAACGAGCCCTTTGATGCGAAAGCAAGTAACACCAAACCGTTGCCAAAGAGCGATGCCACGGTGCATCGCATGGCAGACGGCACACCGGATATGAGTGGTTATTTCCTCACCGATGCCGGTGGCGCCAACTACGGGCTGGAAGGTACCAAGGGTAATTTTCTCACGCCCGGTGCCAAGGGTGTGGTCATTGATCCGGCCGATGGCAACCTGCCTTACCAGCAGTGGGCGCGAACCGAGCGCGTCAATCGCGAGCAGCCTTACCGTGGTTACGACGATCCTACGGCGCACTGTTTCGTAGCCGGTGTGCCACGTTCACTGTATGTGCCGTCACCGTTTCATATTGTGCAAACCAAAGACCGCGTGGTGTTTCTGCATGAACGCATGGCGTGGCGCGAGATTGACCTCAAGCGGCGTGAGCATCTGCCGGATGCCACGCGGCTGTGGCAGGGCGATTCCATCGGCCATTTCGAAGGCGATACGCTGGTGGTAGACACCCGCAACTTCAACGGCAAAGCCTGGCACAACGAAGTGGGTGATGTGCTCAGCCACATGCAAACTATTCAGGAAACTTTTACGCCGGTGAGCGAGGGCAAGATTATTTACCGCGCCACCGTCAGCGATCCGATTCCTTACAAGCGGCCGTGGACCATTGAACTGCCGCTCAATCGCATGGATGATGAATTGCTGGAAGTGGCATGTCTGGAAGACAACAACGATTTGCAGCATTTGAAGGATGTGCGGGACGAATACCGTGCCGCGCAGGCGAAAAAGTAATTGTTTGGAGCGCAAACCATGAATAACCGTATCAAATCATTGCTGTCGGCAGCCGCTGTCTTGTTGGGCGGCACAGGCTGCTTGTTTAGCGGCACTGCCTCGGCCCATCACTCTTTTTCCGCCGAGTACGATGCTGAAAAGCCGATCTCGTTCACCGGCAAGGTAACGGAAATGAAGTGGTCAAATCCGCACGGCTGGATTTTTCTCGACGTGACGGATGACAAGGGCAAGGTCACCAACTGGGCGCTGGAAACCTCGCAATCCAATGCGCTGATCCGCCGCGGCTGGCGCAAGGAAGATTTGCCGGTAGGCACGGTGCTGAAGATAGAAGGCTGGCAGGCACGTAACGGCACTCCCACCGGCAATATTCGCGCGGTGACACTCAGTGATGGCCGTCGCTTGTTTGCGGGCACGTCCAATCAGAACGCGCAGGAAGAGAAGTAAGGCTAATCAAAAGATCTGCTAAAACAGGTCTTGCCAAAAAGGCCGGGCCGCATTGCGCGGCCCGGCCTGTCCAATCAACGCAATTTCATGGCGGTTACTTCAAAGGCATTGCTGCCAATGCCGGTGGTCACCACTTTGTAGTTGGTCGTCATTGAAAACGAGCCGAAATCGGTCACTTCAGCGTTATAAGTGAAGATGCCACCGGCGCTGATGCTCAGTACCAGCGTTTGGTATTGTGTGGAACCGAAGGTGCGATTGCGTACACTCTGCACCAGCGCGGTAGGATTCTTGAGCTGATTGCTGATCGCGGTTTGCACGGTGGGAGTATCTGCACCGGCCAACGCAATCAACATGCCGCTTACCAGGCTTCTGCCAAGCGCATCAGCGGTGGCAGGAGCTGTGTACTCAAAGCCGTTGAGAATGAAGCGGCGCACAGTGCCGTCTTTATCCACCCACATTTCGGCGACGTTGACAGCGGTTGAATTGTTGGCAGTCAAAGTAACCAACAAGCGTTCGGTGCTGATTGCGCCGACTTGCTCCACTCCCTTACGCACCATTTTCATTTGCGAAATGATGGTGACGGCACCACTGACTGCTGTTGAGGTCAGCGTCAGTTCTTCAAACAAACGTGGCAGGTCGTAGGTGGTTTTGACGGAAGTTACATTGGCAAAGTCGGCGGTAACGGCAGTGACTTTGGTGGCTTGGTCGTAGGCGTTGGTCAGCATCGTGTTAAGCGCCGCGATGCTGCCGCGCGGCGTGAAGTCGTTGCCGTAAGGTCCACCGATCAGAAACAGGTTGCCGTCTTTCACGCCGACATAAATACCGCTGCCGGGGAAGTACTTGTAGGTATAGCCGGTGTAGGAGAACCAGCCACTGCCATTGATGAAGATGCTGGGATAAACCTTGGCGCCCAGCGAGAACAATGTAAGCACATCGGGATTCACCGTGGTTTCCTGCACAGCGGTGCCGGGAGTTTGGGCAAGGGCGGAGGTGGCTGGCAATGCCAGTACAGCGGCTAACGCGAGGACTTTCAAAGTTGTGCGAAGTTGCATACGAACTCCCGGAGGCTGAAATGAGCCTTTATTTTAGGCACAAAATTCTGGAATCGAAATCCCCCAGGACAGGGGGGAGGTGAAAATCCGCTGCTCTTGGCGCCGCAGCAGCGCGTTCAGTTGCCAGCGCTGGCCAAGTTAGTTGGCCGGCTCTGGGGCTGGGCCTCCGTGTTTTTTGGCCTCATTCATCAAGGCTTCGTAGTGTTCGGCGGCAGTCTCGTAAGGATAGGGGCTAAGGATCTGGTCAATCGGGCGATCCACATTGCAATCGCCCCACTGGCCCACACGGCCGGCGTTCACCATGTCAGACAGTGATTCAGGAGTGTTGCAGCGGGCATAGCGCTTGTCGGTCCACAGCTTGCGGTCGAGGTAGAAATTTTTGGTGGTGAAGAGATCAACCGCCAACGGCGTGATGCCCCCCGTCCCAGTTTGTGTGCAATGCGCAGTCCGGTCAACGAGATGCCGGAATGCGATTTCATTATGAAGAATCCCGGGTTTGCACATACTCATGCGCCAGTATGTTGCGCTGGCTACTGGTGGCGGCTACCATCCTCCGCTCAGTGCCCGCAAGCGGTAAAGGCTGTTCAGAACGGGTGCGCAGATTACCGGGATTCACACCGGAATGGGGGAAGAGAAATGCTGATTGCGAAGAAATTGGTGGCGACTGCCGCTTTGATGCTCACTATCGGAACCGCTGGTGCGCAGGCTGCTGATGCCGAGTCGAAGAGCGTGGGACGGGGCTGGCCGCTGGCCGCCGACCTCAGTCAGCCGCCCGCCAATGCCAAAGCTGTGAAAGTGGATGATCCGGCCGTCCAGCAAGTGCTGGATCGTGACCTCTGGCAGGTCGGTCCGGCGCCATTACGTGGTTTCGGCGGCTTCGGCGGGCCTCCGCCGGGTGCTCCTGCTGCTGGTGGTCCTCCTGGCGCAGGTGGGCCTCCTGCTGTCGGTGGCGCGCCTGTGCCAGGCAGACCTCCCGTTGCCGGCGTGCCGCCTGTGGCGGGTTCACAAGGAGTTGCTTTAGCGTTGTTCGCCAGTGCCACTGGCGGCGCGGCACCGGCTGGTGTCAAACCACTGGCGGTTGATTTGTTTACCACCAAGGATTTTTACCAGGATCGTGCACTGTGGAGCGATCCCCGCTATTTCCGCTGCAACAGCCCCTATGGAGCAGAATCACAGCGCGGCGCGAATGGCGCGGCACTGGCTGGCGACAATCCAAAGAATGCACCTTGGGGCTTCTGTGATCGCGACTATCCGCGCTCGTCGATGGTCAGTCCTTATCCGTTCAAGACCGCACAGGCTCATTACGAGGCGCTGATGGCAGAAACCAAAGCGCACGGTGGCCCGACGCAGCACACCTACGCTACTGTGCCCGGCGACTGGACCGGTCGCTATGGACTCGGCGGGCAGAACTGGTATGGCAGCATGCGTGTCAGCCAGATACCTACCATCCTGTCGTTGCTGACGCCCGAGTATCAGAAGCGCATGGTGGAGTTGTTGTACCAGGAAGGTGTCAACGCCGCTTCGCAATGGCCCTCGCAGTACTGCTGGCCTGAAGGCTTCATGCGTCGTTTTGATCCGGTGGCGATACAGCCGCAAATCAATCCTCACTACATCCTCGTCACGCCGCAACTGGTGCAGATCTCCACCGGTGTGGCACGTAACTTTGTCACCAACATCAATGTCGGCCGCTCGTTCAACATGACGGGCGCGACACCGCGTCTTGGTGCTGACGTGCCGCACTGGTATGGCGATACCGTTGGCTTCTGGGATAAGGACTCGCTGATCACCTGGACCTCGAACCTCCAGGGCTGGATGGTGCACGGCAAGTTCGAGTTTTCGAGCAAGATGCAGACCATCGAAATTTATTCTCCGAATCGCGATGCGCAGGGCAAGCTCACCGGCCTCAATCACGAGGCGATCTTCTACGATCCCGAGTCGCTGGTGGAACCGATCCGCATCGTCCGCACGCTGACTCGCATGGGCGGCATGGACGAAGGCAACCCTTATAATTTTATTGAGTGCGTGCCGAACATTTATTCCGTCAAAGGCAAAGCAACGCCAGTCACGCCCGGCAACGTAATCGAGTATGAAGTGCCGGACATGTATGGCCGTCCGTGGGCGAAGACCTGGGCGAAGTATTTCGAGGCAGGCATGAAGGATCCTGACAAGGCGAAGGAAGATGAAATGTTTGATTTCGGCGAACCAGCCGCGAAGAAAGGCGATGGTAAATGACTATGAAAACACTGACTGTGCGAAACATCTCTGGCGCTGCTGCGCTGCTCGCTTGCCTGGTGGCGCCGCCACTGCAGGCACACCATTCGTTCGCGCCCTACGACATGAACAAGACACAGTTGCTTACGGGCGTGGTCACTCGCGTTAATCCGGATGCCAACCACCTGCAGATTTTCTTCGCGGTGATGAATGCGGAGCGCAAGAACGTCGAGCGCGACAAAGAAGGCAACCCGGTCATCTGGGCGGTGGAAATGGCGGGTTCTGCGGCCTCGGCCCAGGACGGTATTTCCGTGTCCTCGTTCCCGGCCGGTACAGTTTTCAGTGTAGGGGTACATCCGAACCGTGCCGGTGATCCTTCCGGTTTCCGCGAAGGCCCGCTATTCAAATGCCCGGTTGGCACGACTGGCAAAGCCATTCCGCCGAAAGCAGACCAGCATTGTGATTCGGTTGAGGGGCGCACCGCTTTTGGTCAAGGCAATCTGCCTGCTGCGACCAAGTGAAGTAGATGTGAATGATGAGCCTGCTTGAAATCGCAAAGGCGATGGATGTCACGTCGCTGAGTACTTCCCTTAAATCCATTACCTGGTTGGTGCCGCTGGTGCAGAGCGTGCATATCCTCATGGTGGGCGTGGTATTTGTCTCCATTTTGATGATCTCGCTCAGGGTGCTGGGCCGCGTGCGCATGGATGAACCACTGTCACGCACTTGGCGCCGCTTTGCACCTTCCCTGTGGGGTGGTGTAGCGGTGATGGTGGTGAGCGGAGTACTGCTGGTCTTCTCCGAACCCGTGCGCGAGTTAATGACGTTGTCATTCCGGCTCAAGATGGTGTTGCTGGTCATCTGTGTTGTCAGTGCCGTTGTCTTTGGTCGCCGTATGCGTGGCGCAGCCAGTGTGACAGCAGTCGAGTTGCCTTTGTCGGCTGCCATGCGGGCGGCTGCAGTTGTCACCTTGGTGCTGTGGATTGCGATCATCTTCCTCGGCCGCGCGATTGCCTATGATGACTCGGTCTGGGGTAGCTGGTCGCCCGCCATATTGCAGCGGGGTGGATCGCTATGAATACACCTCCGTCGTTTATCCATGCCATGGAGACCTCTGCCATCGGCGAATGGATGCGCAGCAACTTGCTTGCCATGCCTCTGGTCAATGCTGCGCACGTGCTGTGCATCACGCTGGTGTTTGGCACCATTCTGGTGGTCGATATGCGCCTGTTGGGCCTGTTCGACCGCAGTCGCTCGGTGATGAAGACTTCTGATGAGATGTTGCACCTGACCTGGGGGGCGTTTATAGGCGCCGCAGTTACAGGGGTGATGTTTTTCACTGCCAATGCCACTACTTACTGGTTCAACACCGCGTTCCGTTTCAAGATGTTGGTGATAGTGCTCGCCGGCGTGAACATGGCAATTTTCCAGTTCATTACTTACCGTAGCGTAGTGAATTGGGATCGCAACTCACCCTCGCCGCGTGCAGCGAAAGTGGCCGCTGCACTTTCCATTCTGATCTGGTTCAGTGTAGTCGTGCTGGGCCGCTTGATCGGTTTCACCAAGGGTTACGACGTGGAAGTTCCGGCGAGCATCGATTTCGATTTCGGCACTCCCTGACACCCAATCGCCGGATTTGTTTGCCGGCAAGCTACTTTTCCCCAAGCGCCGCATCGAAATCGAATGCGGCATCGGATGCCTGAGCCTTCGGCTTCTCGTACTTGCGCAGGAACAGCATGTGGCAAGCATCGCAACTTGCGCGCAGCTGGGCGCTGGCCGTGAGCTGCGCATCCTTGCCCTGTGCGCCTGCCATGTTGTCAGCCGCTTTGGCTGCGGCGTCGGCAAGACTGTAAAAGGTTGTGAAGTCCTTCCAGATAGACGGCAAGGCGATGGTTGCTGGCGTCTCGTTCTGCGGATCGTAAAGGTCGGTGGTGGGTGGAAACAGATGCGGCACTGCCTGCAGCATGGCAGAGATCACCGCCGCGTTGGCACCCAGCACTTTGGGATCACTGCCGCTCTCCACCTGTAGCATGTCGATGGGCAACATCAGCTTCTCCATCTGCTCCATAAGCTTGAATCGCGCAGCGATCACATCCTTGGGATTGGTGATGCCGGTCCAGCCGGGGGCAGCCCCGGGGCCGGTATTCGTACTCGGGCCAGCACCGCCCGAACAGGCCGACAGTGACGTCATGGCAATAAGCAACACGGCGGCAACAAGAGTTCGCGTCATGGAGTGGATTCCTTTGCACTAACCGATCATGGACTGTCTTGAGCCACTCTCAAGGAATGCAGCCAAGCACGTGCGGAAAAAGGATAGCAGCGCACGTAGCGGGTATCTATAAAAGCCGAAATGGAGGTTGACCCAAGTCAATAGCCAGACAACTACTTGTCCCAACTAGCGCGGTGCAGCTGTACCACTTCTGCAAAGCTCAGCGCGCTCTTGCCGGTGATCATCTCGACATGACGGCTGCAGATTGAAAAGAAGCCCTGCTTGATCGCCATTTCGTAAGTCAGCATTTCATCGCTGGCCCACGCATTGGTGGTGTCGTTCATCATGCCTTCCTCATAGCCACGGCTGATGCCCATGGCATCGAACACTGACTGTTTTTCAGCATGGCTCAGGTTCTGATAGACGATGGGTTTGCGGCTGACGGTGCTGCAATGCTGGAACATGTCGGCCAGGGTAAACAGTTGCGGGCCGGTGATTTCATAGATGGCGTTGGCATGCGCTTTGTAATTGGCCAGCACACCAGCCGCCGCACGCGCGCAATCATCTTTGGCGACCGGCGCTACCATGCCGTTGCCGGTGCTAAAGCCAATGGCACCCATCGCGATGCCAGCCGGCATCAACAGTTGAGGAATCACATCGGCGTACCAGGAGTTGCGCAGGATCGTGTAATGCAAGCCGCTGCTCTGCAGTGCTTGTTCAGTGGCGTAATGTTCCTTGCCGGAGATCGATGGCGTTTGTGGCTGAATGCCGCAGCTGGAGGTGTAAACCACATGCCGCACACCGGCAGCCTTGGCCGCATGAATAGCGGTAGTGTGCTGATGCACGCGTTTGCCGATGCTGAGTGTGCTGATCAACATCAACACATCGCCACCGCGCAGTGCGCGTTCAAGGCCAGGGGCATCGTTGAAGTCGGCGTGACGCACATCGGCACCTTTGGTTGCTTCTGCCGCCAGTGTTTCCGGTTTGCGTGTGAGCAGGATCAGCTCGGACGCCGGCACTTGTTGCAAAAGAAGCGCGGTAATTTTACGGCCGAGATCGCCGGAGGCGCCGCTGATTACAATTTTCATGATCGTGAAATTCCTGTTTTTGTTATGACTGTCGTTGGATAAATTATTATGCGAATTGCTGTGTTGATTGTTACGGTGCCGGCTTGAAGGCCAGCAGCAGATTGCCCGGCACACCCATCAAGCCATAGCCGGATTGTACAAACAGCATGCCGTTGGCAGCGACCACAGTAGCGTTGTCGATGGCGCCACCATGACCTTTAACGCCATTGACGGTCGGGAATGAACGCGCGGTATCAAACGTGAAAATTGGTTCACCGCTTTTGGTGTCGAACACTTTGAGATAACCGTCGTTGGCGCCTTGCACCACAGCGCCATCGATCAGCAACGTGGCGGCCGACATGCCGTAGTTGCTGTTGCAGGTTTTTATTTCCTGCTGACGTGTGCCGCTGCAATCAGGCTTGTGCAGATATTTCCACGCGATGGTGCCGGTGTTGATGTCGAGTGCAAACAAGCCCGGTGATACTTCATCAGCCGTGGGGCCGGTCGACATGTTGTTGGCTGCAAACACGCGCTGGCCGTCATAGGCCATGCCCCAGTGAATACCGCCCATGGCGCCGCCGCCACCGACCTTGGTGTTCCACACCAGTTTGCCGTTGTCGGGGTTCAACGCCCACACGACACCGTTTTTCTGGCCGCCCAATACCAGCTCAGTGCCATCCGGTTTTTTGGCCAGCATGATGCCGGCGCCAAAATCCCAATCCTTGTTGACGCTGGAAGCAGGCGGGCAGTTGGGGCCATCAGGCTGGTTCATGCAGCCGGTCAGGAAAATATCGTTGGGCGTGGTCTGGTATTTCCACGCCAGTTTGCCGTCTTCCATGTGGATCGCCAGAATTGC